>JBKPRL010000113.1:0-13829 GCA_046734535.1 bacterium
TACGACCGCAGGAGGGTCTGACCGCATGACGGACGTGGACTACGACGCCAAGATCCCGAACAACGTCGACCTGGCCGGCGACCGCCGGCTGCAGCGGGCGCTCGAGTCGTGGCAGCCTCGCTACCTGGAGTGGTGGCGGCAGCTCGGTCCGGTCGCCTACCAGGACTCGGACGTGTTCCTGCGCACCGCGGTGTCGGTCGGTCAGGAGGGCTGGGCCAACTTCGGTCCCGTGAAGATGCCGGACTACCGCTGGGGCATCTTCCTGGCCGAGCCCGAGCCCGACCGCACCATCGCCTATGGCGACCACAAGGGCCAGCCCGTGTGGGCGGAGGTGCCCGGCGAGTACCGGGCCGACCTGCGCCGTCTCGTCGTGGTCCAGGGTGACACGGAGCCGGCTTCCGTCGAGCAGCAGCGCCGGCTGTGCCTGACCGCACCGAGCCTCTACGACATGCGCAACCTCTTCCAGGTCAACGTCGAGGAGGGGCGTCACTTGTGGGCGATGGTCTACCTCCTGCACCGCTACTTCGGCCGTGACGGGCGGGACGAAGCCGACGAGATGCTCCTGCGCCACTCGGGCGATCCCGACCACCCCCGCATCCTCGGGGCGTTCAACGAGGAGACGCCGGACTGGCTGTCGTTCTTCCTCTTCACCTACTTCACCGACCGGGACGGGAAGTTCCAGCTCGCCTCGCTGCGGGAGAGCGGCTTCGACCCGCTGTCGCGGACGTGCGACTTCATGCTCAAGGAGGAGGCGCACCACATGTTCGTCGGCGCGTCGGGCGTGGCCCGAGTGCTCCAGCGGACGGTCGAGCTGATGAAGGAGCACGACACGGACGACGTCCGGCCGTTCGGCGGCATCGACGTCGCCACCCTCCAGCGCTACCTGAGCTTCCACTACAGCGTCTCCCTCGACCTGTTCGGCGCGGAGACCTCGACCAACGCGGCCAACTACTTCGCGGCCGGGCTCAAGGGACGCTTTCAGGAGGAGCGCCGGGACGACGACCATCGCCTCCACGACGCCGTCCGGGACGTGCCAGCCATGGTCGACGGCGCGGTCGGCACGCGCTCGGCGCCCGCCCTGGCCGCGCTCAACGAGACCCTGCGGGACGACTACGTGGCCGACTGCCAGAAGGGCGTCGACCGCTGGAACCGCATCCTGGCCGAGGTGGGCGCGTCGGTCAGCCTGCCCCACGTCGGCTTCCACCGTGCCGTCGGCGCGTTCGCCGGCCACGACCTCAGCCCCGACGGCAAGGTGTTGACGGCGGACCAGTGGAGCGCGGCCGTCGCTGGCTGGCTGCCGACCGACGACGACCGCGCGCACATCGGCGCGCTCATGCAGGGCGTCACCGAGCCCGGCAGGATGGCCAGCTGGATCGCCCCTCCCGCCACCGGCATCAACCAGAAGCCAGTCGACTACGCCTACGTGGAGGTCTGAGCCGTGCCCACTGTCGCCCGCACCCGCTACAACGCCGCCAGCTGGCTGCTCGACCGCCACGTCGCCGCCGGCGACGGGGACCGCCTGGCCGTCATCTGCGGCGACGACCACCTCACCTATGCCGACGTGCAGCGCCAGGTGTGGAGGGCCCAGCACGCCCTCCGCGCCCTCGACGTGCGCACCGGCGAGCGGGTGGCCATGGTCGTGAACGACGAGCCTGCCTTCATGGCCTGGTTCGTCGGCGGGCTGCGGTCGGGCGTCGTGCCCGTCCCGCTCTCGACCATGCTCACGGCCGACGACCTGGCCGCCGTCGTCGAGGACGCCGGTGCCGGGGTCGTCGTGGTGTCGGCCGACTACGCCGGGCACCTGCCGACCATCGCCAAGTCGGCGCCCGAGCTGCGCGCCGCGGTCGTGCTGGGCGATCCGGGGTCCGGCGGCGACGTCGGGCTGCCGGTCCACGCGTGGGGCGACTACGACGTCTTGGACGAGGCACCGGTGGCGGCCACGGGACCCGACTCCCCCGGCTTCTGGCTCTACAGCTCCGGCACGACCGGCCTGCCGAAGGGCGTCATGCACCGCCACGCCAACCTGCAGGCGACGGCCGAGACCTACGCCGCCTCTGTCCTCCGGATCGGACCGGACGACCGCACCCTCTCGGTGGCCAAGCTGTTCTTCGCCTACGGGCTCGGCAACTCGCTGACCTTCCCGTTCTCCGTCGGCGCGTCGACGGTGCTGAACCCCGGGCGGCCCACGCCTGCTGGGGTGGCAGAGCTGCTGGCCACGCAGCGTCCGACGCTCTTCTTCGCCGCGCCCGGGTTCGTCGCCGCGCTGCTGGACGCTGACGTGCCCGCGGAGACCTTCGCCTCCGTCCGTTGCTCGGTGACCGCGGGCGAGGCCCTGCCGGCCGAGCTCCAACGCCGCTTCAGCGAACGGACCGGACAGCCGGTCCTCGACGGCATCGGCTCGACCGAGGCGCTGCACATCTTCCTCTCCAACCACACCCACGACACCGAGCCAGGCACCAGCGGGAGCCCGGTGGAGGGCTACGAGGTCAAGCTCCTCGACGAATCCGACCAGCCCGTCGTGGCGGTCGACCAGCCCGGCTACCTCCACGTGCGCGGCCCGTCCGTCGCCACGGGCTACTGGAGCCGGACGGAGGCCACGCAAGCCGCGTTCCGCGGCGACTGGTTGCGCACGGGCGACGTCTACGTGCGGACCGCCGCCGACCACTACCGCTTCCTCGGTCGCAACAGCGACATGATCAAGGCGGGCGGCATCTGGGTGTCGCCGGCGGAGGTGGAGAGCGTGCTGGTCGAGCACCCCGATGTGCTGGAGGCCGCGGTCGTGGGCTCCCGCAACGAGGCGGGGTTGGAGATCGTCGTGGCCTTCGTCGTGCCGAGAGCCGGCCACGAGATCGACGCGGCGACCATCGACGCGCATTGCCGCGAGCGCATGGCCGGCTTCAAGCGCCCGCGCCAGATCGTGCCGCAACCGTCGCTGCCCAAGACCGCGACCGGCAAGATCCAGCGGTACGCGCTGCGGGCCCAGCTGGTCGATCCGACCTGACGGTGCCGACGATCGACGTCGGTCCTTGGCGCATCGACCACGTTGTCACCCGCGGCACCGGATCAGCCGGCCCGGCGCTGGTCTTCCTCCATGAGGGGCTGGGCTCGATCGAGCGGTGGCGGTCGTTTCCGGCCGAGGTGCGTGCCGCGGCCGGCGGACCGACGACGCTCGTCTACTCCCGGCCGGGCTACGGGCGGTCGGCGCCGATCGATCGGCCGTGGCCGATCGGGTACCTGCACCGCGAGGCGCTCGACGTGCTCCCGCTCCTGCTCGACCGCACGGGCCTCGAGCGCCCGATCCTGGTCGGACACAGCGACGGGGCCTCGATCGCTCTCATCCATGCCGCCGCGGGCCACCCCGTGGCGGGGCTCGCGCTCCTCGCGCCCCACGTGTTCGTCGAGGACCAGTCGGTGGCCGGGATCGCGGCCGCCCGCGACGCCTACCGCTCGGGCGGACCGGACGGGCTGCGATCGCGCTTGGCCCGCTACCACGACGACGTCGACGGCGTGTTCTGGGGCTGGAACGACGTGTGGCTCTCGCCCGCGTTCCGCTCCTGGAGCATCGAGGCCGTCCTGCCCAAGATCGACGTGCCCGTCCTCGCCGTCCAGGGCGACGCCGACGAGTACGGCACCCTCGCCCAGCTGGACGCCATCGGCGTCGGCGTGCGCGGCCCCTTCCGACGCATCGTCGTGCCGGGCGCCGGCCACCTCCTTCACACCGACCCGGACGCCCCCGCCCTCGCGGCCGAGGTCGGCCGCTTCGCCGCCGAGCTCGCCTGACGCGCCGTCACCAACCCCCGGATCCCGTTCTCGCGGGGTTCTGTAGCCGCCAGCCGTACAGAACCCCGCGAGAACGGTGGGGAGGGGCGCGCCCGAACGGCCGCCCGGGCCTCAGGTCTCGCTGTCGGCCTCCATGCGGGCGAACGCCGCCGTGGCGCCGGGCGACCATCGCGCGTGGCGGTCGTCGAAGAACGCCTTCGCGCGGTAGCCGATCCAGTTCGGCGGGAGGAGCTGCGCCGGGATCTCGGGGTCGACGAAGGGGAACCGTCGCCACTCATGGACGAGCGCCACGAGCGCGGCCAACCGGCCGTCGTCGGAGCGGGGCGAGCGGCGACCGAAGCCCGTGATCAGCTCCCGGTAGCTGCCGGCCAGGCCGTCGAGGTCCCACGCCCGGTGCAACAGGTCCTCGGCCGGGACCAGGTCGCCGGCCTCAGCGCGGAAGACCGCGGCCCCGTCGGTGAGCTCGAGCTCTGTCAACACGGCACTGGCGACGACCTCCCGGTCGGCATGAGGGGTGATGGCTGTTGCCGGTCCCAGGAAGCCGAACCCGGCGAAGGCCAGCCGGCTCCGCAGCTGGTGGCGTTTGGCCCGCTGGTCCTCGGGCACGGGGCAGAGCACGACCACCCACCGTCCGTCCCAACCCCTCGCCGGTAGCCCGAAGCCGTAGATGCGCTCGGTCCCGACCGTCAGCAGCCTGCGTCCGGCGGCAGAGAGCCGCCAGCGAACCCGTCGTCCGTGTCGCTCGCTCTCCAGGTACCCCTGACCGGCCAGCCGCGAGAGCGCCTGCCGGGCGTTCTTCTCCTCCACGCCGAGGAGCGCGAGCGCGCCCACCAGCGAACGCGTCCACGCCGTTCCGGACCGCGGGAGCACGAGCTCACCGAGGATCGTCAACAGCACGGACTTGGCGCTGGAGCCGGCTCGCGGCCGGAGCGATGACGACTCGTGCACGGCCATGGTCACGGACTGGACGACGATCTACAGCGCGATCACGGTCCGGACGCAGATCGTAGCACGACGGCGAGGGGCTGCGGAGGGCCGAGCAGTCGTCGGCCGCGGTCGAGTGGTCGTTCAGCCGCGGCCGACGAAGGGCATCTCGGTCGCCATCACGGTCATGAAGAGCACGTTGGTCGACGGCGGGAGGCCGGCCATGTAGGAGACGGCGCGGGCGACCTCATCGACGTCGAAGGTCGGCTCCACCCGCAGGCTCCCGTCGGCCTGGGGGACTCCCTCCGCCATCCGCGCCGTGAGCTCCGTCGCCGCGTTGCCGATGTCGATCTGCCCCGCGGAGATACCGAAGCCCCGCCCGTCGAGCGCGATCGAACGAGTCAGGCCGGTGACCGCGTGCTTGGTCGCCGTGTACGGCGCAGAGCGCGGCCGGGGCGCGTGGGCCGAGATCGACCCGTTGTTGATGATGCGACCACCGGAAGGCGACTGCCGCTTCATGAGCCGGATCGCAGCCTGTGCGCAGAGGAAGCTGCCCGTCAGGTTGACGTCGACCACGGCCTGCCACTGCTCGTAGGTCAGGTCCTCCATCGGGATCGGCGGCGCGCCCCGTCCGGCGTTGTTGAACAGCAGGTCGATCCGGCCGAGCTGCTCCTCGACCTCGGCGAACAGCGCGCCGACCGCGGCCGGGTCGCCGACGTCGGTCGGCACGGCGATGGCCCGGGTGCCGGCCCGCGCCGTCTGCGCCCCACCCGCCGTGGCCGCCAAGGGCTCGGGGCGACGACCGGCGAGGACCAGGTCGAAGCCGTCCACCGCCAGCCGGATGGCCACCGCTCGACCGATCCCCGAGCCCGCCCCGGTGACGACGGCGACCCGCCGGTGCTCGCTCATGCGGCCCAGTACACCCGGTAGAGCACGCCGCCTCGGACGAGCCGCCCGCGGGCGATGAAGACGGTCTGGTTCACCCACGCGTAGCCCACACGACCTCCTGATCGGCGCGCCTGCGAGGTTAGGTGCTGTCCCCGCCGCGCACCGGGGACCGCCGCACGTTCGGTTCTGGTCAGCGGAGTGCACCCGTGAGGTGCAAAGGTCTGACCAGAACGTCAGCGCCGGCGCGCCCGGCTCCGCGGTCCGTCAAGGGCTGCCGCGCACGGGGCCGCGGAGGAAGTACGGCCAGGGGTCGGGCATGGGACCGGAGTCGACCACCACGACGGCCGGTCCGCCGTGGGCGAAGGCCCGCTCGAGCTGCGGCCGAACCTCCTCGGTCGTCCGGGCCCGCAGGCCGAGCGCGCCGAAGCTGTCGGCGAAGGCCACGAAGTCGGGGTTGCGGAGGCGGGAGGCGATGGTGCGGTCGGGCCCGAAGCGCTGCTCTTGGATGCGGCGGACGTTGCCGTAGGCGCCATCGTCGAAGACCATGGTGACGAGGGGGATGTCGTGCTGCACCGCCGTCGCCAGCTCGCTGGCGGTGAACAGGAAGCCACCGTCCCCGGCCACGACCACGACCCGGCGGTCGGGGAGCGCCGCCTGCGCGCCGAGGCCCATGGCGAACCCGGCGCCGAGCGTGCCGGCCGGTCCACTGGACACGAACGTCCGCGGCTGGCGGAAGTCGAACCCGAGGTGCGCGGCGAAGCCGACCTGGGTGACGTCCTCGACCAGCACGCCGTCGTCGGGCAGCACGTCGCGGATGGCGGCGAGGTGGTCGAGCTGCGGGCGCAGCCGGTCGAGGTCGACCTCGAAGGCGCGGCGCCGGTCGGCCACCTCCGCCGTGCGGTCGGCGCGGGCCGGCCCGCCTCTGAGCGCGGCGGAGAGCGCGCCTGCGGCCTCCGCGGAGTCGCCGGCGATGCCGACCGTCGTGGCGCCGTGCCGGTCGAGCTCGTCCGGATCGATGTCGACCTTGATCAACGTCAGGTCGGGATCGACGCCCCACCGCGTGAGGGGCCACTCCAGCCGGGACCCGATCCCGAGCACGACGTCCGCTTCGGCCCACAGGTCCCGACCGACGGTGACCGGCACGAACAGCGGATGGCTGGTGGGCACCGTGCCGTGGCCCATCCGCCGAGTCGTGATGGGTGCCTGCAGGAGCATGGCGAGCTCGGCGAGCTCCGTGCCGGCATCCTGTGCGCCACCCCCGATCACGATGAGCGGACGCTCGGCGCGCGCCAGCAGCGCGGCGGCGCGCTCGATGGCGTCGCCGTCCAGGGCGGGGCGGACCGGGACCGGATCGACCAGGGTCGGCTCGACCGCCGCCGACCAGCGGTCGGCAGGCACCTCGATGCTGACAGGGCGGGGTCGGCCCGAGATGACGGCGTCCATCGCCGCCTGGACCTGCCCCGCCGCCGCGGCCGGGTCGACCAGGAGCTCGGCCCGCTTCGTCACCTGCCGCAGGACCGCGGTCTGGTCGGGCAGCTCGTGGAGCACGCCCCAGCCCCGGCCCAGGGCGGTGGTCGGGATCTGGCCGACGACGGCCAGCGCGCGGGCGTTGCTCCAGTACCCGCTGGTCAGCGCGGCGCCGGCGTTGAGCAGGCCGGGGCCGGGCACCACGGAGAACGCCGACGGCCGCCCGGTGACCTGCGCCGCGCCCACCGCCATGTAGGCCGCACCCTGCTCGTGGCGGGTGACGACGGGCCGGATGTCCCGCGCGTCGACCAGCCGGTCGAAGAAGTCGTCGTTCTGCACGCCGGGCAGGCAGAAGAGCGTGTCGACGCCGAGCCGGCGAAGGGCATCGATGACCAGGTCGGCGACGGTGCACGCAGCAGGGTCGGGCATGGGCGCCATTGTGGAACGGGCGTGACCGTCAGAGCGGAAGTTGCATCCACACCGAGTCCTCCGCCGCGAACCCGTGACGCGCGTAGAAGCGGCGCACGGCGACGTTGGCCGACTCGGTCTCGAGGAACAGGCGGGAGGCTCCGGCCGCCCGGGACCCGACCGCCGCAGCCTCCAGGAGGAGCGCGCCGGCGCCCTGGTTGCGCTCGTGCACGTACAGCTCGTCCAGCAGGGCTTCCCGTCCGCCGGCCTCCAGCGACCAGCCCCACGTGACGACCGCGTACCCGCTCACTGCACCGCCGTCGTCCGCCAGCACCCATACCTGCCCGAGCCCGTCGTTGGCGAGTAATGGGCGGAGCGCGGACGCGACCCGGCCGGGGGCGAAGTCGTGCCCGTCGACAGCGCAGAACTCGGCCACCAACGGCAGGAGCGCGTCGAGGTCGGCCGGATCGGCACGACGGACCAACGCCACCTGGTCACCGTACCGAGGTACCGCCCGGCGGGGCGCGGAGGGCGCGCGGACGCAGCGATCCGGCGGGCGTAGCGTCCGCAGGGGGACTTCCTTCGATGGAGGAGGCAGCGATGCGGCGCATCGGCACGGTCCTGGCGGCGATCACGGTCGGAGCACTGGCGACGCCCTTGCCGGCGGGCTCCGCCGGCGCGGCCAGCCCTCCGGCCCCGAAGCTCACGAACGTGACCGCGCACACCTCGGGTCCGGAGCTCGAGATCGACTTCGTGGAGCGCAACCTCGTGCCCGGGCAGAACTACGCGTACGTGGGCTCGTCCACGAAGGCCATCGAGACGATCCAGTGCTATCGATCGAGCACCTTCACCCCGCTTCCCCACACCTACAAGCTGTCGACGACGGTGACCGTCCCCGACACGCGCGGCTACACGGCCAACGCCAACGGCGTCGTGAGGGGCTTCGTGTTCGTGGACAACGGCATCGTCCTGCGCGACGAGTGCAAGGCCGGCCAGGAAGCCGTCCCGATCCACATCACGTTCGTCGACTTCCAGCTGGTCGACGTCTTCACGGTCAGCTACGTCCAGGAGCAGGGCCGGTTCTCCGGTCCCATCGAGCCGGACTGACACCGGACTGACGCCTCGACGACCGAAGTTCAGCCGGACGGCCCCGGGGTGTCACCTGCCCCGACGGCGTCCCGACGCCACCTGCTCTACGCTCGCTCCATGCTCCCCGACGACGAGGTCGAGCTCCTCGACCGCTACTGGCGGGCGGCCAACTACCTGACGGTCGGCCAGATCTACCTGCTGGACAACCCGCTCCTGCGACGGCCGCTCGAGGCCGAGCACGTCAAGCCCCGCCTGCTCGGCCATTGGGGCACCTCTCCCGGGCTGAACCTGCTCTACGCCCACCTGAACCGGGTCATCCTCGCCACGGACAGCGACATGATCTTCCTGGCCGGCCCCGGCCATGGCGGCCCTGCCGTCGTGGCCAACGTGTGGATGGAAGGCACCTACTCCGAGATCTACCCCCACATCACCAACGACGAGGACGGGCTGCGCCGCCTGTTCCGCCAGTTCTCCACCCCGGGCGGCATCCCCAGCCACGTCAGCGCGCCCACGCCCGGCTCGATCCACGAAGGCGGCGAGCTCGGCTACGTGCTCGTCCACGCCTTCGGGGCGGCCTTCGACAACCCCGACCTCATCGTGGTGGCCGTCGTCGGCGACGGGGAGGCGGAGACCGGCCCGCTCGAAGGCTCCTGGAAGGGCGTCCGCTTCCTCAACCCGACCCGCGACGGCGCCGTCCTGCCGATCCTCCACCTGAACGGGTACAAGATCGCGGGGCCGACCGTGCTCGGGCGCGCGAGTGACGACGACGTGCGCTCGCTCCTCTCCGGCCACGGCTACGACGTGCGCTTCGTCGAGGGCGACGAGCCCGCCGCGGTCCACCAGGAGCTGGCCGCCACCCTCGACGACTGCGTCGCGACGATCCGCTCGATCCAGGACGAGGCGCGGGCGCACGGTGTCCAGGAGCGACCGCGCTGGCCGGCGATCGTCCTCCGCACGCCGAAGGGCTGGACGGGCCCGAAGGAGGTCGACGGGAAGCTGGTCGAGGGCACCTTCCGCGCCCACCAGGTCCCCGTCAACAACGCCCGGCAGGACGTCGACCACCGGCGGTTGCTCGAGGAGTGGATGCGCTCGTACCGTCCCGAGGAGCTGTTCGACGAGGCCGGGCGCCTCCACGGCGACCTCGTCGCGCTGGCCCCGAAGGGCGACCGGCGGATGAGCGCCAACCCGCACGCCAACGGGGGTGCGGTCCTGGCCCCGCTGGACCTGCCGAGCTACTCGGACTACGCCGTGCCCGTCGGGAACCCTGGTGCGGAGCGGGCGGAGTCGACCCGCCGGCTGGGTCTGATGCTGCGGGACATCTACTCCCGCAATCCGACGACGTTCCGCCTGTTCTGCCCCGACGAGACCAGCTCCAACCGCCTCGGCGCCGTGTTCGAGGTCTCCGACCGGTGCCTGGTCGGCACCATCCTCGACACCGACGACCACGTCTCCCCCGACGGCCGCGTGATGGAGGTCCTGTCGGAGCACAACTGCCAGGGCTGGCTGGAGGGCTACCTCCTCACCGGCCGGCACGGGATGTTCGCCAGCTACGAGGCCTTCACGATGATCACGGCCTCGATGCTGATCCAGCACATGAAGTGGCTGCAGCACACGCGCGACCTGGCCTGGCGGGTTCCGATCTCGTCGCTGAACGTGCTGCTGACCTCGACCTGCTGGAGGAACGACCACAACGGCTTCAGCCACCAGGGGCCGGGCCTGATCGACACCGTCCTGCCCATGAAGGGCACGGTGGCTCGGATCTACCTGCCACCCGACGCCAACTGCCTCCTCTCGGTGGCCGACCACTGCCTCCGCAGCCGCGACTACGTGAACCTCATCGTCATCGACAAGCAGCCGCAGCTGCAGTACCTCGACCTCGAGACGGCGGCCGCCCACTGTGCGGCGGGCGCCTCCATCTGGGAGCAGGCGGGCAACGAGGGCTCGACCGAGCCCGACGTCGTGATGGCGTGCGCCGGCGACATCCCCACGATGGAGGCCCTGGCCGCCGCGTGGCTCCTGCGGGAGCACCTCCCCCACCTCTCTGTGCGCTTCGTCAACGTCGTCGACCTCATGACCCTGTACCCGCCCGACGTCCACCCGCACGGCATGTCGGAGGCTCGCTTCCTGGAGCTCTTCACGGCCCGGACCGACGTCGTGATGGCCTTCCACGGGTACCCGCGGGCGATCCACCAGGTCGTCCACGGGCGCACCGGCGCCGAGCGCTTCCACGTGAAGGGCTACAACGAGGAGGGCACCACCACCACCCCCTTCGACATGGTGGTGCAGAACGAGATGAGCCGCTACCACCTCTGCCTCGACGCGCTGCGGTGGTCGCGGCGGGCGGTCGAGGGGAGCGAGGTCCTGGCCCGCCACTGCGAGGAGATGCTCGATCGGCACCGCCGCTACGTGGTCGAGCACCTGGACGACATGCCGGAGGTCAAGGACTGGACCTGGTCGCCTGCCTGAACAGCGGGTCGTCCTCGCTCAAGTACGCGCTCTACCGCGGCCGGGGTGACACCGAGGATCTCGTCGACCGGGGCTCGATCGAGGTCGTCGACGGCCAGAGGGACGCGGCGCTCGACGACGCGCTCGATCGGCTGGCCGGCCACGGCCCCCTGCAGGTGGTCGGCCATCGCATCGTCCACGGCGGGCCGGACCACGACCGTCCGGCGCTCGTCGACGACGGGCTGCTGGACGAGCTCCGCGCCCTCGTGCCGCTCGCGCCGCTGCACCTCCCGGCCCAGATCGCCACGCTCGAGACGACGGCACGACGGGTCCCCGGCGTGCCCCAGGTGGCCTGCTTCGACACCGCCTTCCACCGGCGGATGCCCGAGGTGGCGCAGCGCCTGCCGCTGCCGGCCGCGCTGTGGGACTCCGGCGTCCGCCGGTACGGCTTCCACGGCCTCTCCTACGAGTACGTCTGCGCTGCGGTCGACGCGCCGGCGCGGGGGCGGGTCGTGCTCGCCCACCTCGGCAGCGGCGCCAGCATGGTCGCCCTGCGCGACGGCGCGCCGATCGACACGACGATGGGTCTCACCCCCGCGGGCGGTCTGGTCATGGGCACCCGGACGGGCGATCTCGATCCCGGCGTCCTGCTGTACCTGATCGAGCACGAGGGCTACGACGCCGAGGCGCTGGGCCATCTGGTCAACGACCGCGCCGGCCTGGTGGCCATCTCGGAGCGCACGGGGGACCTGCGCGAGCTGCTGGCCGCGGCGGAGACGGACCCGCGTGCGGCTCTCGCCCTCGCGGCCTACGGTCGCTCGCTCCGGCAGCACCTCGGTGCGCTGGCCGCCGAGCTCGGAGGGCTCGACCTGCTCGTCTTCACCGGTGGCGTCGGCGAGCACGCGCCGACCATTCGGGCCGACGCCTGCGCCACCCTGGGCCACCTCGGCATCGAGCTCGATCCCGCTCGCAACGGGGCTGGGCTCGAGGTGATCAGCACCGACGGCAGCCCGTGCGAGGTCCGGGTGGTGGCGACGGACGAGGAGCTGGTGATCGCCCGCCACGCCCGCGCGTGCGTCGACCGCCCGCGCGACGTCTGACCGGGACCGCCGTCCATGGCGCGTTGGCGTCGCACTTCGGCGCGCCGTCGCTGGGGCGAGGTTCACCGGACGGAGCGCGGCGCCCGGGTACCGTCCGTCCGTGGGCTCCGAGGGTCGACTCCGGCGGGATCCGATCGAGGTCGCGATCGACAACTGGAGTGGGCGCGGGTGGAGCGAGGCCGCACAGGGCATGGCCGTGGTGACGTCGGTGATGCGGGTCCAGCAGCTGCTGCTCCGCCAGGTCGAGGAGGTGCTGCGGCCGCTCGGGCTGACCTTCGCCCGCTATGAGGTCCTCATGCTCCTCGGCTTCAGCCGCACCGGCGCCCTCCCCGTCGGCAAGGTGGGTGAGCGCCTCCAGGTCCACCCGGCCAGCGTGACGAACGCGGTGGACCGCCTCGAGCGCGACGGCTTCGTCCAGCGGGTGGCCAACCCACGCGACGGGCGCAGCGTGCTGGCCAGCGTCACGCCGGCCGGGCGGGAGGTCGCAGCGCGTGCGTCGAGCGCCCTCAACCAGGCGGTCTTCACCGAGATCCGCCTGACGGACGACGAGCAGGCATCGCTCTACGCGATCCTGAAGGAGCTCCGCCGGGCCTTCGGCGACTTCGGCTGACCCCTGGCATTTCCTTTGACGTCCAAGTAAAATGACCGCCATGGATGATGGCTCGGTCAGCGACTCGACCGCGACGGCTACCGCGAGCGTGACCGCCACGGAGGGAAACGGGCTCGCAGGGTCCAACCGGGCCCGTTGGGAGGCCGCGTTCGGCCGCAGCCGGCTGCGCGACGCCGACTTCGCGACCATGTCGGGCATCCCTCTCGAGCCTGTGTACGGGCCCGACGGCGCCGAGCTGCCCGGCGAGTATCCCTACACCCGCGGGCCGTACGCCTCGATGTACCGCTCGAAGCTCTGGACGATGCGGATGTTCGCCGGCTTCGGAACCGCGGAGGACACGAACTGGCGGTTCAAGGAGATCATCCGGGCGGGCGGCGACGGCCTGTCCACCGCGTTCGATATGCCGACGCTGCTCGGGCTGGACTCCGACGCCCCCATGGCCGAGGGCGAGGTCGGGCGGTGCGGCGTGGCCATCGACTCCCTGCGGGACATGGAGGACCTCTACGCCGGCATCGCGCTGAGCGACATCACCACCTCGATGACCATCAACTCGCCCGCTGCGGTCATCCTCGCGATGTTCGTCGCGCAGGCCGAGCGGGCCGGCGTCGACCGCTCACGCCTCGGCGGCACGCTCCAGAACGACATCCTGAAGGAGTACCAAGCCCAGAAGGAGTTCGTGTTCCCGCCGCGGCCGTCGATGCGCCTGGTGCGCGACACCATCGCCTTCACCGCGGCCGAGATGCCCCGCTGGCACTCCATCTCGATCTCCGGCTACCACATCCGCGAGGCCGGCTCGACGGCCGTCGAGGAGCTGGCCTTCACGCTGGCCAACGGCTTCGCCTACGTCGAGCTGGCCATGCAGGCCGGCCTGCCGGTGGATGCCTTCGCCCCCCGACTCTCGTTCTTCTTCAACGCCCACATCGACTTCTTCGAGGAGATCGCCAAGTACCGCGCCGCCCGGCGGATCTGGGCCCGTTGGATGAAGGACCACTACGGCGCGCTGGATCCTCGCTCGCACATGGTGCGCTTCCACACGCAGACCGCCGGTGTCTCCTTGAGCGCTCAGCAGCCGGAGATCAACATCGCCCGTACCGCCATCGAGGCGCTCGCCGGCGTGT
>JBKPRL010000114.1:0-10625 GCA_046734535.1 bacterium
GGTGGGGGTAGAACCCGGGTCCCTCGATGAGCGCGCCCACGTCGAGGAGGGCGTCGCCGCTGTGGCGGGGTACGGGCTGGCCGAGGACCTCCACGGACCCGTTCGTCGGGAAGACGAGCCCGAGCAACATGCGGATCGTCGTGCTCTTGCCGGCACCATTGGGGCCGAGGAAGCCGTACAGATCGCCCTCGAACACCTCGAGATCGAGGTCGTCGACGGCGACCAGGCCCTCCGGAAAGCGCTTGGTGAGACCCTCGGTCCGGACGACGACGGCCGCGGTCACTCGATCCCCTGCTTCACGATGTCGGCCGCCACCCGGTCGAGCGCTTTGACGCTGACCGGGCCGCCGACGATGAAGGCCGTGTCGCGCACGACGAAGATCATGCCGTTGATGAGCGGCGTCTGGACGAGGGCGACGGTCTGCCCCCACGGGCGCTTGCTGGTCGTGAGCGACCGAAGGGTGTCCGTGACGAACTCCTGGGGGAGCGCGAGCACACCCACCACGTCGAAGCCCTCACCGTAGGTGGCGGCCGCGTTGGTCACGTCGGTGCGCCGGGGAAGGCCGGCGAGGCTGTCGGGGAGCTTCGTCACGGAGTACCGCTCGATGGCCTGCACGAGGTCGAGGTCGTTGGAGCCCCGGGAGCGGCGCCGGGCACCGGGGGGCGGGGTGAAGGCGAGGAGCTCGGGGTCGGCGGCGTGCTGGTCGAGCTCGAGGAACCCCGTCTGCAGCGACGGCTCGCTGCGGCCCTTGGCCTTGACCTCGATGCGCAACGGGAGGCCGGTGGCGGGATCCGCCCAGAGGTCGATCGTGTCGACCGTGGAGTCCTTGGTCGTCGGTCGGATCCGGATCCCGTTGGCGTCGTGGCCGGCGATGCGGCGGGGCGCGATCACGGTGATCTCGTCCGGCTGGGCCGCGGCGACGAGGCGGCGACCCAGGTCCGGCGGTGTCAGGTCCACCGGGATGGGCAGGCGGAGCTGGGTGGCACCCGGCAAGAACACGGCGCGGTGGGTGCCCGAGTCCCACGTCCACGTCCCGTCGGCGGTGCCGTACCGGTCGCGCTCACCGCCGGAGTAGAGGAGGTCGGTCCGCCACCGCTCCGGGCTCTCGTACCAGACCCGGATCTTGGAGGTGTCACTGGTCAGTGTCGACAGGTCGGCCGCGCCCGGCAGCTCCGGCAGGCGCAACCCACCGTGGCCTTCGGCGTAGCCGTGGTAGGGCTGGCCGGCGGAGGCCTTGATCCTGGCCACCAGCTCGTCGACGCCGACCGCCGACCGTTGCGCGGGCAGCGCGTCGACGGCGGCCGGGAGGGCCACCAGAGCCGCCACGACGACCAGGACCGCCGCCCATCGCCATTGGCGTCGGACCGCGCGAAGGACCCGATGCATCGCGGCGAACCTACCGGCAGCATGGCCAGGTTCCCCGGCGGGAGTGGGTTCAGGGCAGGCCAGCCCGAACTGCGCCGAAGACGCGCCACATGTGGCGCGCTGGTGTCACACTTCGCCCGCTCGGTGGCGATCTATTCCTCCTGGGGGGCCGTCGCGGCGCGGGTGCGGATCTCGTCGACCACCGAGGCGTCGGCCAGCGTGGTCGTGTCACCCAGCTTCCGGCCCTCGGCCACGTCGCGCAGGAGCCGGCGCATGATCTTGCCGCTGCGGGTCTTGGGCAGGTCCGGCGTGAAGATGATCGTCTTGGGCTTGGCGATGGCGCCGATCTCCTTGGCCACGTGGTTGCGCAGCACCTCGGCGTGATCGCTGTCGGCCTCGGCACTCGAGCGGAGCGTGACGTAGGCGATGATCGCCTGCCCGGTGGTGGGGTCATCGGCGCCGACCACCGCCGCCTCGGCCACGCTCGGGTGCGACACCAGCGCCGATTCGACCTCCGTGGTGGAGATCCTGTGGCCGGCCACGTTCATGACGTCGTCCACCCTGCCCAGCAGCCAGAGGTAGCCGTCGTCGTCGACCTTGGCGCCGTCGCCGGCGAAGTAGCGCTCGGGGAACCGGTTCCAGTACGTCTCCTGGTAGCGCTCGGGGTCGCCCCAGATCCCCCGCAGCATGCTCGGCCACGGGCGGGTCAGCGTGAGGTAGCCGCCGCCCCGCTCGACCACCTTTCCGTGGTCGTCCACCACCTCGGCGCTGATCCCGGGCAGCGGGAAGGTGGCCGAGCCCGGCTTGAGGGTGGTCGCGCCGGGCAGCGGGCTGATCATGATGCCGCCGGTCTCGGTCTGCCACCAGGTGTCGACGACCGGGCAGCGGCCGCCCCCGATGTGCTCCCAGTACCAGATCCACGCCTCCGGGTTGATCGGCTCGCCCACCGAGCCGAGGAGGAGCAGCGACGAGAGGTCATGCTTGGCCGGCTGGTCGTCACCCCACTTCATGAACGTTCGGATCGCGGTCGGGGCCGTGTAGAACTTCGTGACCTTGTACTTCTCGACGATCTCCCACAGGCGGTCGTTGCCAGGGTGGTTGGGGACCCCCTCGTACATCACGCTGGTCGCGCCGTTGGCCAGCGGTCCGTAGACGATGTAGCTGTGGCCGGTGACCCAGCCGATGTCGGCCGTGCACCAGTACACGTCGGTGTCCTCGTGCAGGTCGAACACGTACTTGTGGGTGAAGGCCACCTGCGTCAGGTAGCCGCCGGTCGTGTGCATGATGCCCTTGGGCTTGCCGGTCGTGCCCGAGGTGTAGAGGAGGTAGAGCAGCTCCTCGGCGTCCAGGGCCTCGGCCGGGCACTCGGCCTCGGCGTCGGCCATGAGCTCGTGGTACCAGTGGTCGCGCCCCTCCTGCATGTCGACCGGGTTCTCGCCCCGTCGCACCACGATGACGCTGGTGATGCTCGGCGTGCTCTCGAGGGCGACGTCGGCCTGGGGCTTGAGCGGGAAGACCTCACCCCGGCGGAAGCCGCCGTCGGCGGTGACGAGGACCTTGGCCTCCGCGTCGTTGATGCGGTCGGCGAGGGCGGCGGACGAGAAGCCACCGAAGACGACGCTGTGCGGCGCGCCGATGCGGGCGCAGGCCAGCATGGCGACGACGGCCTCCGGGATCATCGGTAGGTAGATGTTGACCCGGTCGCCGCGCTCGACCCCCTGGGCCTTCAACACGTTGGCGAAGCGTTGGACCTCCGCCAGCAGCTCGGCGTAGGTGATCACCCGACCGTCGCCCGGCTCGCCCTCCCAGTAGAAGGCCACCTTGTCGCCCCGCCCGGCGGTCACATGGCGGTCGAGGCAGTTCTCGGCCACGTTCAGCCGCCCGCCGATGAACCACTTGGCGTAGGGCAGCTCCCACTCGCAGATCGTGTGCCACTCCTCCGACCAGTCCAGGAGGGCGGCCGCCTGGCGGGCCCAGAAGCCCTGATAGTCGGTGGCGGCCTCGTCGTACATGAACGGCCCGGCGACCAGGGAGGCCTCCTTGAAGCCCTCCGGAGGGGGGAAGGTCCGGTTCTCGAGCAGCAGGTCGTCGATGGCCTTGGTCGACTCGTCGGCCATGTTCGGGCACCCCCTGGGTGTTCGGCGCGGACGGCCGGAATCTAGTGCCGACCTCCCTGCTTCCCCGAAGTGCCCCCGCCGCCGCGTCAGGTGACGAGCCACTCGGCGACGGTGAAGCCACCGAGGCCGGCCGGGTCGGTCAGCGCCTCCGCCTCCCGGACCCGGCTCCGGGCGGCCAGTGCCGCGAGGTCGGGAGCGGCCGCGTTGGCCGCCCACCTCCGCCGGCCCTCCTCGACCAGCTCTTCCAGGCCGTGCGTCCGCAGGAAGTCGGCCTGGGTCGAGGTCGCCGTCGGCGGCGCGAGCTGGTCGAGGGCGACGTCGCTGGTGATGTCCTGCGCCCCGGGCTCGGCCAGGTAGTGCCCGCCTCGTTGGTGGTCTCGGTAGGTCCGCAGCCACTCCCGCCACGGCTGCGCCGCCATGGCTGCGGTGGACGACGCGTAGTCGAACACGACGAGCCGCCCCGGCGGCCGCAGGCGAGCCAGCACGTCGCTGACCCAGCGCGCCGCCTCCTCCTGCACGGGCGCCCGCGCGCCGTGCGTCGCGGTCGGGGGCAAGCAGGCCGGCACCGGCGAGAACGGGCCGAGCACCTCGACCAGCCGCGCACCGGAGTCGACGCTGACGAGTGCCTCCCGCCATCCGCCGTCGTTGACGGCGAGGCGGAAGGGGAGGTTGTCGAGCAGCTCGTTGGCGAGGACGACGCCCACGAACGGCTCGTCGGGCAAGGTCTCGAGCGAGGTCACGGGCAGGCCGGCGTGGGCCGCCCGCTGGGTCGCTGCTCGCTCGACGGCGACGTAGCGGAGAGCGCCGGCCGCCGCGACCGCCGGCGAGGCGGCCAGCACCGCGCGGGCGAGGGTGCCCGGTCCGGCGCCGGCGTCGACCACGACGAAGGGCGACGCCCGGCCCGCATCCTCCCACCACGCGTCGAGGGCGCGCGCCAGCACGGCACCGAAGAGGGGGCCGACCTCAGGCGAGGTCAGGAACTGGCCCGAACGACCGCCGGCCCGACCGCCGGCGGCATAGAAGCCGCGCGCGGGGTCGTACAGCGCGACCTCCATGAACGCGTCGAAGCGCAGCGGCCCCTCGGCCCGGATCCGCTCGACGAGCGTGCCGATCACTCGGTGGGAGAAGTCTGCGCCGTTCGCGCCGCCAACAGCGCGACCGCCTCAGACATCGCGGAGCTTCACTTGCCGAGGGCGCCGGTGAACGAGCCGAGGTCGCCGTAGCGGAGGACGACCTGCGGCAGCACGCCGATGACGATCGTGGTCACGACGGTCAGGCCCAGCGCCAACGTGAGCGGCTGTGGCACCCGGATCGGCGCGACATCGCCGTCCGCGGGCTCGCGCATCCACATCGCCCGCATGACGCGGCCGTAGTAGCCGAAGGCGATCACCGAGTTCACGGCCCCGATCACGGCCAGCACCGCACCGGCCGTGGTGCCCGGCGAGAGGACGGCGGTGAACACGCTGAACTTGGCGATCCAGCCACCGAGGGGCGGCACGCCGGCCAGCGAGGCGAGGAAGATCGTCATGGCCGTGGCCAGGCCGGGCGCGTACGTGAACAGGCCGTCGTAGCTGGAGATCTCACCGGAGCGGGTCTTGCGGGCCACCGCCAGCACCACGGCGAAGGCCCCGAGGTTCGTCGCCGCGTAGACGATGAGGTAGGTGATCACGGCCCGCAGGGAGTCGGCCCGGGCGGCGGGATCGCCTGCCACCGCGAGCGGCATCAGGATGAAGCCGCCCTGGCTGATGGACGAGTAGGCCAGCATGCGGACGATGTTCGTCTGGCGCAGCGCGAGCACGTTGCCGACGGTCATCGTCACGGCCGACAGCACCCAGAAGAACGGCTGGTAGACGTCCTTGGCCGAGGGGAAGCCGACGTACAGAAGGGTCAGGAGCGCGACGAAGCCGGCCGCCTTCGAGGCCACCGACAGGAAGGCGGTGATGGGGGTCGGCGCGCCTTCGTAGGTGTCGGGGGCCCACGTGTGGAAGGGCACGGCCGAGACCTTGAAGGCGAAGCCGACGATGATGAACACAACGGCGAGCGAGATGATCGGGACGTTGCCGCTCTTGGCGACGGCGTCGGCTACGCCGGTCAGCATGGTCGTGCCGGCGACGCCGTAGAAGAGCGACATGCCGTAGAGCATCACGGCCGAGGCGAACACGCCGAGCAGGAAGTACTTCATCCCCGCCTCGTTGCTCTTCTCGTCCCGCTTGCGCCACGCCGCCAGCATGTAGGCGGGGATCGACAACAGCTCGAGGGCGATGAAGATGCTGACGAGGTCGCGGGCCGACGCCATCATGATCATGCCGAGCACGGAGCTGAGGAGCAGGAAGTAGTACTCGCCCTGGTAGTAGTCGCCTTCCTCGACGTAGGTGGTCGACAGCAGGATGACGACGTACCCGGTGAGCAGGAACAGCGTCTTCAGGACGAGCGCGAAGTTGTCGACGACGTAGCCACCGTTGAACATGGAACGGTCGTGGCCGTTGACGGCCAGCGTCAGGATGGGCACGAGGGCGGCCAGCAGCCCGAGCCCCGCGATCGTCGAGGTCGCCCACTTCTGCCGCTCGGGCAGGAAGAGGTCGGCGATCAGCAGCACCACGATCGTCCCGGCGAGGATGATCTCGGGCGCGAGCCCGTGATATTCGACGGTCGGCGACTGCCAGGGTGTGAGCTGGGCCAGCAGGATCACTGCGTCATCCGTAGGCCTGGAGCGCCATGGTCACGGCCGGGCTCATGACCTTGAAGAGGAGGTTCGGGTAGACGCCGAACACGAGGATGCCGATGAGCAGCGGCGTCCACGCCACCCACTCCGTCACCTCGACGTCGTGGATGTGGCTGTCGTGCGCGAACTCCGCCGTCGGCTCGCCGAACGAGGTGCGCTGGTACAGCCACAGCAGGTACGAGGCGGCGAGCACCGTGCCGACCGCGGCGAGGACCATGTAGACGCGGAAGGTCTCCACCTTCAGCCCGGCGACGGGGCTGTAGGCCGAGAGGATGGCCGGGAACTCGCCCCAGAACCCGGCCAGGCCGGGCAGGCCGAGCGACGCCATCGCGCAGAAGCCCAGGATCCAGCCCAGCCGCGGTGCCTGTTTGAGCATCCCGGACATTCGCCGGATCTCGAGGGTGTGGTAACGCTCCTTCACGCTGCCGGCCACGAAGAACAGCATCCCGGTGATCAGGCCGTGGGCCACCATGCCGAAGATGGCGGCGTTGAAGCCGAACGGTGTGAGGGTGGCGATGCCGAGCATCACGAACCCCATGTGCGAGACCGACGAGAAGGCGATCAGCCGCTTCATGTCCGTCTGCGCGAGGCAGCACAGCGCGCCGTAGATGATCCCGATCACGGCCAGCCCCCCGATCCACGGGGCCCACTCCTTGGCCGCCGAGGGCAGGATCGGGATGGCGATCCGGATGAACCCGTACGTGCCGAGCTTCAGGAGGATGGCGGCCAGGATCACGGAGCCCACGGTCGGCGCCTCGGTGTGGGCGTCCGGCAGCCACGTGTGCAAGGGGAACATCGGCACCTTGATCGCGAACCCCAGGAACATGCCGCCGAAGATCAAGAGCGCGGTGGTCCGGGTGAGGCTGCTGCTGTGGGCCGTCAGGTACTCGATGGAGAACCCGTTCGGCGACGAAGCCCCGTCGGTCTTGAAGAAGAGGGCGATGAACGCGAGGAGCATGAACGCCGAGCCGAACAGGGTGAACAGGAAGAACTTGAGCGAGGCGTAGCGCCGCTGCTCACCACCCCAGACCCCGATCATGAAGTACATCGGGAGCAGGACGACCTCGAAGAAGACGAAGAACAGGATCAGGTCCTGCGCCACGAACGTCCCGGCCATGCCGACCTGGAGGATCAGGATGAGGATGAAGAAGGCCTTGGGGTTGCCGGGCTCAGGGATGTGGTTCCAGCTGTAGATGATCACCAGCAACGTGATGATCATCGTGAGGATGTAGAGGGGCAGGCTCATGCCGTCGCACCCCATGATGAAGCGGGAGTGGATGGCGTCGATCCACGGCTCGTTCACGTAGAACTGGAGCGTGCCGGCCCGGTCGTAGTCGAAGCTGGCCAGCGTGACGACGCCGATGGCCGCCGTGGCGAGGGCCGTCAGCAGGGCGACGATCTTCATCAGCTGCTCCTCGCCCCGCGGGATGACCGCGAGCACGAGGATTCCGGCAACGGGCAGGAACACGCCGACCGGCAGCAGCCAGTTGTTGGCGGAGTCGGTGAGGTAGACCATGAGGCTGCTGCGGCTCCTATGCCCCTAGACGACGATGACGAGGATGAGGGCCCCCACCGCAGCAGCGCCGAAGAGCAGCGCGCCGTAGAGGCTGACCTTGCCGGACTGGACTGGTTGGAGGGCCTCTCCTGTGCCCTCGGTGACGGTGGCCGCGCCGTTGACGGCACCGTCGACGACGCGCTGGTCGAGGGCGTCGTAGGTGGCGTCGGCGACGACGACGGCTCCCTTGCCGATCCCGTTGACGACGCCGTCGATGACCTGCTGGTTGATCCAGTTGGCGGCGCGGGCGATCGGCCCGGAGATGGCGCCGACGATGCCCTTCTCGTAGAGGAAGTCCAGGTAGTACTTGTTGATCAGGAACGTGTAGCCGGCTCGGGCCAGGCGACTTCGCTCGGTCAGACCGACGAAGAACCGGGCCTTGCGCTCGTAGAACGCCCAGCAGACGAGTCCGCTCACCGCGATCCCTCCGAGCACGAGCAGGATCGACACCGCGGCCTTCGACCACGCGAACTCGGAGTGGTCGAGCTCGGGCGCGAAGCAGGCGGAATCACCTTGCGGCTGCTCCGCGCACGCGGCGGCCTCGCCTCCGCCCGCCGCCAGGCTGATCTCCTGGCCGGCCTGCACGGCGCGGCCCTCGTCGTAGAGGACGGTGACCCCGGCCGGCTCCACCCAGTCCTTGAACTTCTCGATCTTGAACGCGGGCGCCTGGAGGAAGCCGGCGATCAGGGCACCGATGGCGAGGATGACGAGGGGGACCGTGATGAGCCAGTTGGACTCGTGGGGGCCAGGGTGCTCACCGTGGTCGGTGTGCGCGTCCGACGGCACGACGTGACCGAGCGGTCCTTCAGGGGGCACGCCCTCGGCGATCGCTCCCTCGGCCGGGATGTCGATCAGCTCGTGGGCGGTGACCGAGGCGCTGGCCACGCCGGCGTCGACCAGGACCCGATCGTCGTCGATCTCGTGCTCCTCGTCGCCGTGGGCGACGAGCCCGGCCGACGCGCCGCGCGGCTGGCCGAGGAAGGTGAGGTACACGCAGCGGGTCATGTAGGCCGCGGTCAGGAAGGCGCCGGCCAGGCCGACGATCTGGAAGACGTGGTAGCCGTTGGCGCCGGCGTTGTCGATGATCTCGTCCTTCGACCAGAAGCCGGCCAACGGTGGGATGCCGGCCAGCGCCAACGTCGCGACCACGAACGTCGCGAAGGTGATGGGCATCTTGCGCCACAGCCCACCCATGTCCTTCTTCATGTCGAAGGAGTGGTGCGACGCGGAGTGGCTCACCGAGCCGGCCCCGAGGAACAGGCAGGCCTTGAAGAAGGCGTGGGTGAAGATGTGGAACACCGCCGGCAGCCACGCCCCCACGCCCAGGCCCATCATCATGTAGCCCAGCTGCGAGACGGTGGAGTAGGCCAGCACCCGCTTGATGTCGACCTGCACGAAGGCCAGGACGGCGGCGATGATGATGGTGATCCCGCCGATCACCGCGATCAGGTTGACGTTGGTCTGACCGATCTTGAACCCCTCGAAGAAGACCGGGTACAGGCGGGCGACCAGGTAGACGCCGGCCACGACCATGGTGGAGGAGTGCAGCAGCGCGGAGACCGGCGTCGGGCCGGCCATGGCGTCAGGCAGCCACGTGTGCAGCGGGAACTGGCCGGACTTGCCGATGGCCGCGATGAACAGGGCGACGCCGGCCCAGAGCAGGATCGTCCTGCTGGCGTCCCCGGACAGCGCCCAGCCCGAGATGGCGAAGATCGAGAAGCCGTCGCTGCCCAGGTGCTCCTGCGCCCACGCGTTGGTGCTGAAGAACAGGATCGACACGCCGACGAGGAGTCCGATGTCGCCCACCCTCACGGTGAGGAACGCCTTCATCGCGGCCCGGGCGTTGGCGTAGTCCTCCCACCAGTGCCCGATCAGCAGGAACGAGCAGAGGCCCATGATCTCCCAGCCCAGGATGAGCTGGACCGTGCTCTCGGCGATGACCATGCACAGCATGCCGGCGGCGAAGAGGGTCAGGGCGGAGAAGAAGAAGGTGTAGCGACGGTCGCCCTTCACGTACTCGATCGAGTAGAGCTGGATCAGCGTGGCGATGAGCGTGACGACGAAGAGCACCGACACCGACAGGCCGTCGATCTGGGTGCCCAGCGTGAACTTCATGTCCCCGACCTGCCACCACGTCCACTGGCGGATGACGGGGGGCACGAAGTGCGCGGCCTCGTGCCCTTCGCCGGCGGCCGGCACGATCGAACGCCCGAACGCCGCCAGCGCGCCGAGCGCCCCGCCGCTGCTCCCGGCGTAGTCGTCCACGCGCTGTATCCACTGGTAGACAGCCCCGCAGGCCAAGAGGAACGACACGCCGAGGGTTCCGACGCCGATCTCGGAGCCCTTCAGCGGCAGCCGCTTCCCGAAGAGGAGGATGACGAAGTAGCCGACGCTCGGGATGACCGGGATCAACCAGGCGTGCTCGAGGAACCACATGGCCCGATCAGCCCTTCATCTCGGAGAGCTCGTCGAGCGCGATCGAGCGCCGGTTGCGGTAGATGAGCAGGACGAGGGCGAGGCCGACGCCGACCTCGGCCGCGGCGACCGCGATGATGAACAGCGCGAACGAGCTGCCGGCCGCCGCGCTCTCCCCGGTCCGCTGGAGCGCGAAGGCCAGCAGGTTGATGTTGACCGAGTTGAGGATGAGCTCGATCGACATGAGGACCAGCACCGCGTTCTTGCGGGCGATGACCCCGTACACCCCGATGGCGAACAGCACCGCCCCCAGGATGAGGAACTGGTTGATCAGCACGGCGACACGACCTGACCGGTGCGTCCGGCTTGGCCGGCGCACCGCAGCGACGCCCGACGGATTGCCGAGCGAAGCGAGTAGGAGCCAGGCGAAGCGCAGCGGAGCATGGCGACG
>JBKPRL010000115.1:0-9835 GCA_046734535.1 bacterium
GGGCGGCGGCGGTGGTGGCGGTGCTTGGCCTCCACTCGAGAGCGCCGCGCAGACGTCGCGGCCGGTCAACCAGAGCAGGAACGCGCACCAGCCGGGGTCAGGCGTCTGCGACGGGGCGACGGCGAGGCCGGACGGTGGAGCCGCGGCGGCCGGCGCGGCAGCGGCGAGGAGACCAAGGGCGAGGACCACACCCGAGACCCCGACGGCGAAGATCGGTCGTCGGAGCGAGTACCTGGACACCAGCCTGGTCTCCTTCCGCGCCCGCGAGTTCGACGTGCGGCGATCGTAGGTGGCACCCCCAGAGCCGTCAGGACCGCAGGGTTGGGGCGCTCGGGCTCGCACGAGCCACCGGCGGGCGACCTCACGGAGCGAGGGCAGGCCACAACTCAGCGTGGTGATCGATGACGTGGTCGGCCTCGGGCCCATCGCTGACATCGTCGTGCGCGCCGCGGTACCGCACCGCCGTCATGCCCATCGCCCGGGCCCCCGCGACGTCGGTCCGCCGCAGGTCACCGACGTGGGCAGCCGCGCTCGGACCCACGCGGAGGTACCCGAGCGCATGCTCGAAGATCGCCGGCGCCGGTTTGTACCACCCCACCTCGTCCGAGAACGACCATCCGTCGAAGCAGTCGAGGATGCCGAAGCGCTCGAGGATGCGGCGCAGGCCCGACGACGGCGTGAAGCCGACGTCGCACACGATGCCGAGACGCACCCCCAGCCGGTGGAGCTCCGTCACCAGCGCGTCGACGCCGTCGCAGAGGTGGAAGCCGGCCTCCTCGCCGGCGGTGAGGAACCGCTCGACCAGGCGGTCCCGCACCGACGCGCTCACCGGCACATCGAGCGTGTCGATCGCCGTCCGCGCCGCCTGCTCGGCCGTGTACTGCTGGTTGCGCAGCCAGGCCGCCTGGTGCTCGTCCCACACGGCGCGGAACGCGGCGCGGAGGGCGTCGTCGTCGACGACGTGGCCGGCGTCCGCGTACTCGACGGCCCACGCCCGGACGCGGTGCGCGCCCTGGTCGGCATCGGCTCTGACGATCGTGTTCCAGTAGTCGAACGTGACGGCCTCGACGGCGTCGCCCTTCACGTGCCGAACCCGAAGCCGAGGTCCTCGGCGGTCAGGAGCGGCAGGAACGGGATGCCGCGCGCCGCGGCCATCGCGCCGCAGGTCCCGCCCCGGTCGACGATCACGAGGATGGCGACGGGCGTGGCACCAGCCGCTTCGACGACATCGACGGCCTCCATGATCGATGTCCCGCGGGTCACCGTGTCCTCGGTGACGACGACTCGGTCGCCCGGGAGGAGCGCGCCCGCCAGTCGGCCCGTGACGCCGTGGTCCTTGGCCTCCTTGCGGACGCTGAACGAGCGCAGCGACCGGTCCCGCGTCGCGGCGACCGCGGCGATGCCGAAGGCCACGGGATCCGCACCCATCGTCAGCCCGCCGATCGCCGTGGCCTCCGCCGGCATGACCTCCAGCGCGGCGTCCGCGACGAGGAGGATCCCGTCTGGACGGCAGGCCGTCTGCTTGGTGTCGAGGAACCACGTGCTGTGCTGCCCGGACTTGAGCGTGAAGTCACCCCGCCGCACGCTGTGCTCGAGCACATGACGGCGGAGCGCGTCGCGGTCCATCGTCCCGACGGTACCCGGCCCCCGTCGGCGGCCGGCTTGGCCAGCATGACCCCGGCCGTCGCTACGGTGCCGGCGTGCAGCTCCGCATCTTCACCGAGCCCCAACAGGGGGCCTCCTACGACGACCTCCTGGCCGTGGCGCAGGCCGCCGAGCGCCTCGGCTTCGGCGCCTTCTTCCGCTCCGACCACTTCTTGGTCATGGGCGACGCCGACGGCCTCCCGGGCCCGACGGACTCCTGGATCACGCTGGCGGGACTGGCCCGCGACACCTCCACGATCCGCCTGGGCACGCTCGTCACGTCAGCGACCTTCCGCTACCCCGGACCCCTCGCGGTCAGCGTGGCCGAGGTCGACCAGATGAGCGGTGGACGCGTCGAGCTCGGTCTCGGTGCCGGGTGGTACGAGGCCGAGCACGAGGCCTACGCCATCCCGTTCCCACCGGTCGGTGAGCGCTTCGAACGCCTGGAGGAGCAGCTCGCCATCATCACCGGGCTCTGGCAGAACCCGATCGGCCAGAGGTTCTCCTTCACCGGCCGCCACTACGACGTCAAGGAGTCCCCAGGCCTTCCCAAGCCCGTCCAGCAGCCCGCCCCGCCGATCATCGTCGGCGGCCACGGACCGACGCGCACGCCCCGCCTGGCTGCTCGCTACGCGGCGGAGTACAACCTGGCCTTCTCCGCGCTCGAGGACTTCGAGGCGCAGTGCGAGCGCGTGCGCACCGCGTGCGAGGCCATCGACCGCGACCCCGCGTCGCTCGTCTTCTCTGCCGCGCTCGTCCTCTGCTGCGGTGCCGACGAGGCCGAGTTCCGCACGCGCGCCGCCGCCATCGGCCGCGCGCCGGAGGAGCTGCGGGAGCACGGCGCCGCCGGTCTCGTGCCGGAGGTGGCGGCCACCCTCGATCGCTGGCAGCAAGCGGGCGCGGAGCGCCTCTACCTGCAGGTGCTCGACCTGTCCGACCTCGAGCAGCTCGAGCTGGTCGCCGCGGAGGTGGCGAGCCAGCTGCCATGAGGCGCGACTGACGCGCCTGCACTCGACCTCGCTCAGGCCGTCGCCACTAGGTTCCGGGGCCATGGCCGATGTCGAGTTCTTCTTCGATCCCATCTGCCCCTGGGCGTGGATCACCAGCCGCTTCACGATCGAGGTCGCCCGTCAACGGGACCTCGAGGTCGACTGGAAGTTCATCTGCCTGCGCATGGTCAACGAGACCAAGGACTACGACCGGGAGTTCCCCGCCGGCTACGTGAACGCCCACGGTGGCGGCCGGCGGATGCTGCGCATCGCGGCGGCGGCTCGCGACCATGGCGGGAACGAGGCCGTGGCCGCGCTCTACAGCGCCCTCGGCGAGGAGCTCCACACGGGCGGCCGCTCGGCCGAGATCCGGGAGGCCGACTACCGCGTCATCGACGACGCCGTCGCTGCGGCGGGGCTCCCGAGTGACCTCGTCTCACGCGGAGAGGACGAGGGCCTCGACGTCGTGCTGCGGGAGGAGACGGAGCTCGGCCTCTCCCGCACCGGGAAGGACGTGGGCACGCCGATCGTCACGCTGGCGCCCGGCACCGATCGCGAGGCCAGCATCTTCGGCCCCGTCATCGCCCGCGTCCCGCGGGGTGAGGAGGCGCTGCGCATCTGGGACGCGACCGAGCTCCTCATCCGCACGCCTGGCTTCGCCGAGCTCAAGCGCTCCGCTCGCGACCGACCGACATTCGGCTGAGCCTGGCCGGCCGGCTCAGCTCCCGCCGTCGAGGAGGGCCTCGGGGAGTGCGTACGCGACGGGTCGCTGCACGGGGGTGGCCAGCGCCAGCGCCGACGTCGTCCGCGTGATCCCTGGCGTCCCCAACACCTGCTCGAGCACCTCGTGCAGATGTTCGTTGGTGCGGGCCACGATACGGCAGAGGAGGTCGCCGGGGCCCGTGGTCTTGTGGACCTCGAGCACCTCGGGGATGCGGGCCAGCGCGGCGATGACGCCGGCGTCCTGCCCCTGGGCGATCTCCAGGGTCGTGAAGGCGAGGACGGTGTAGCCGAGGGCGGTCAGGTCGACGTAGGGGCCGAACCCGACGAGGACGCCGCGGGCCTGGAGCCGGTCGAGGCGAGCCTGCACGGTGCCGCGCGCGACGCCGAGGCGGCGAGAGAGCTCGAGCACCCCGGGGCGGGTGACCTCAGCGAGGCTGACGAGGAGGCGACGGTCGAGCGCATCCACTGTAGACATCTTGTCACTTCTCGTGCCGGCATCATGGACAGGTTGTCCAGCCGGCGGGGGCTCGGTTGACCAGACCGCCATCGCGGGGTTGCATCGAGTCATGACGACGATCCAGCAGGACCCGTCCACCGCACTCCCAGCCGGTCGCCTCCGGGGCTGGGACTGCGTCGAGCTGTGGGTGGGCAACGCCCGGACGACAGCCGGGTTCCTCATGAGCGCGTTCGGCTTCCACTGCACAGCGTACGCGGGACCAGAGACCGGGATGCGGGAGAAGGCCAGCTACGTCCTCGAGCAGGGCGACATCCGGTTCGTGGTGAGCGGCGCGCTCGCGGCCGACTCGCCCATCGCGGAGCACGTGCGCAAGCACGGCGACGGTGTGCACGACCTCGCCTGGTTGGTTGACGATGCAACCGCCGTCTACGAGGCCGCGGTCGCCCGCGGGGCTCGGCCCGTCCGCGCCCCGTGGACCGAGGTGGACGACAACGGGACGTTGGAGCTGGCGCAGATCGGCACCTACGGCGAGACGGTCCACACCTTCGTGAGCCGCACCCGCTACACGGGCCCGGTCCTCGAGCCCGGCTACGGGACCGACAACCTACCGCCGACGCCCGTCGGCCCCGAGGTCGGTCTCACCCGCATCGACCACGTCGTCGGCAACGTCGAGAAGGGCAAGCTGGACGACTGGGTGCGGTTCTACGCCGAGGTGCTCGGCTTCGGACAGCTGGTCCACTTCGACGACAACCAGATCGCGACCGAGTACTCCGCACTCATGTCGACCGTGGTGTGGGACGGCTCCAAGATCGTCATGCCGATCAACGAGCCCGCCGACGGAAAGAAGAAGAGCCAGATCCAGGAGTACGTCGACACCTACGACGGTCCCGGGGTGCAGCACATCGCGCTGCGCACCGAGGACATCGTGGCCACGGTGCAGGCGCTGCGGGATCGCGGCGTGCGCTTCATGACCGTGCCCGAGACCTACTACGACGAGGCCCGCGAGCGCCTGGCCGGCTTCGACCTGCCGTGGGACGAGCTCCAGCGGCTCAACATCCTGGCCGACAAGGACTTCGACGGGTACCTCCTGCAGATCTTCACGGAGACCATCACCGACCGCCCGACGGTCTTCTTCGAGATCATCGAGCGGCGGGGTGCGAAGGGCTTCGGCGAAGGCAACTTCAAGGCGCTCTTCGAGGCCATCGAGCGCGACCAGGAGCGCCGCGGCAACCTCTGACCATCGCCGGCTGTGTGATCCTGTGCCCATGAGCCGACGCTCGACCGCGCTCACCGGCCCGGCGCCGGCGCCTCACCCGCGCGTCGACGTGATCCCCCGCTACCAACCGGGCCGGACCGCCGAGGCGACGATGGCCGCGCACGGCCTGGACTCCGCGGTCAAGCTGGCGTCCAACGAGTCGCCGTTCGGCCCGCTGCCGGGCGTGCTCGAAGCGGTCGCTGCGGCGACCGCCGACTCCGGTCGCTATCCCGACCACCTGGCCGAGACCCTGCGGGAGACACTGGCCGCCCGCCACGGCGTCGGCGCGGACCACGTGGCCGTCGGCTGTGGCTCGGTGGGGATGCTGCAGCAGCTCCTGCTGTCCTACGCCGGCCCGGGCCACGAGGTGCTCTTCCCGTGGCCGTCGTTCATCGCCTACCCCCAGTTCACGCTGCTGGCCGGAGCGACCGTCGTCGAGGCACCGCTGACCGCGTGGGCCACTGACGTCGACGCGTTGCTCGCTGCCGTCACCCCCCGTACGGCGATGGTGCTGCTGGCCAACCCCAACAACCCCACCAGCACCGCACTGCGCACCACCGCCTTGACCCGCCTGGTCGAGGCGCTGCCGGCGACCGTGCTGCTCGTCGTCGACGAGGCCTATCGCGAGTACGTGACCGACCCGGACGTGCCCGACGCCCTCGACCACTTCGGCGACCGGGCCAACATCGTCGTGCTCCGGACCTTCTCGAAGGCGTGGGCGCTGGCCGGGCTGCGCGTCGGGTATCTCGTCGGCGACCCGTCGGTGGCGCACGCGGCCGACGCCACCCTCACGCCCTTCTCGGTCAGCACGCCTGCCCAGGCCGCCGCCCTCGCCGCGCTCGAACAGCAGGAAGAGGTGGCACGGCGGGCTGCGGTGGTCGTGGCAGAGCGCGAGCGGGTGACCGCCGCGCTGGCCGGCCGCGGCCTGCCCGTCCCCGACAGCCAAGGGAACTTCGTGTGGCTCCCGACGGGCTCTCCGAGCGGTGCGCTGGCCCAGGCGATGGAACGCAGGGGTGTGGTGACCCGGCCCTTCCCGAGCGGCATCCGGGTCACGATGGGACTCGGGGCTGACAACGACCGGTTCCTGGCCGCGCTCGCGGACGCACTCGTCGAGGTCCCCGACGCGGCAGCCGCGTGGTCGGCCGAGGCCGTGGCGGGGATGATCGCCGGGCCGCGGTGACAGGCGGCGGGACGGCGGCCGCGCCGACGTGGGTGCCGGTCCCCGACGGCTCCGACTTTCCCATCGAGAACCTGCCCTTCGGCATCGTGCGGCCGGCCCACAAGCTCCCTCGACCCGCCCTCCGCATCGGTGACCACGTGGTCGACCTGTCGACCCTCGCCGCCGCCGGCCTGCTGGAGATCCCTGCCGGCGCGGTGCTGCACCACTCCTCCCTCAACCCGCTGATGGCCTCGGGCCTCGGTCCGGTCATCCGGCGGGAGGTGGGCGCGCTGCTGCGGCGTCCGCCCGAGGGCGGGATCGACGAGGCGCTGCTGCCCATCGGGGACGTCGACGTGCTGCTCCCGATCGCCGTCGGCGACTACGTCGACTTCTACTCGTCGATCCACCACGCCGAGAACCTGGGGCGCATGATGCGGCCCGACGCCGACCCCATCCTGCCCAACTGGCGCCACCTGCCTGTCGCCTACCACGGCCGGGGAGGAACGGTCCAGGCGAGCGGCGTGGACGTCGTCCGGCCCGAGGGCCTGGTGCCCGACACCGACGGCGTGCCCCGCCTGCGGCCCACGGCGTCGCTGGACATCGAGCTCGAGGTGGGGTTCGTGGTCGGCACCGGCGGGACCCGCATCCGGCCGGACGACGCGGACCGCCACGTGTTCGGCGTCGTGCTGCTCAACGACTGGTCGGCACGCGACATCCAGGCCTTCGAGTACCAGCCGCTCGGGCCCAACCTGGCCAAGAGCTTCGCCACGACGATCTCTCCGTGGGTCGTGACCCTCGACGCCCTACGGCCCTACCTGGTCGCGCCGCCGGTCCAGGACCCGATCCCCGATCCGTACTTGCAGGCGCAACGACCATGGGGCCTCGACCTGCACCTCGAGGTGAGGCTGAACGGCCAGTGCGTGAGCGCGACGACCTTCGCCCACATGTACTGGACCTTCGCCCAGCAGCTGGCCCACATCACTGTGAACGGGGCCACGACGCGGCCCGGCGACCTCTACGGCTCGGGCACGGTCAGCGGGCCGACGCCGAGCGAGCGGGGCAGCCTGATCGAGCTCACCTGGCGGGGCACCGAGCCGCTCACCCTGGCCGATGGCACGACGCGCACGTTCCTGCAGGACGGCGACGTCGTGAGCCTGGGCGGATGGTGTGGCGGCGACGACCGGCCCCGCATCGGCTTCGGCGAGGCCACTGGGACGGTGCGCCCGACCCCGCCCCGCTGAGCGTCCTACGGTGGAGCCGTGGACGGCGTGAGCGGCTCGCCTCTCTGGCGGCCTGACCCGGCCCAGGCCGAGGCGAGCCACCTGGCCCGCTTCCTCCACCACGTCGGCCAACCTGCGTACGCGGAGCTGCACCGCTGGTCGGTCGAGCAGCCGTCGGAGTTCTGGGCCGCGGTCTGGGATCAGACCGGCGTCGTCGGACGCCGCGGCGTCGAGGTGCTCGTCCCCGACGAGGACATGCCGCTCACCCGCTTCTTCCCTGATGCCCACCTCAACGTGGCCGAGAACCTGCTCGCCGGCTGGGCCGGGGACGTACCGGCCATCATCAGCCACGACGAGACGGGCCACCGCGAGGAATGCTCGGGCCGGGAGCTGGTGCGGGATGTCGCCGCCCTGGCCGCGGCGCTCGAGGAGCTCGGCGTGGGGCCGGGCGACCGCGTGGCGGCCTGGCTCCCCAACCGGCCGGAGGCCGTGATCACCATGCTGGCCGCGGCTTCGCTGGGGGCGGTCTTCTCGTCCTGCTCGCCCGACTTCGGCACGCTCGGAGTCCTCGACCGCTTCGGCCAGATCGAGCCCGTCGCGCTCGTCGCTGCGGCGGGCTACACCTACAACGGCGCCGCCATCGACTGCCGGCCACGGCTGGCCGAGATCCGGGCGGGACTCCCGAGCGTCCGCACGACCGTCGTCGTCCCCGCCCGCACACCGTCGTCCGACGACGCCGCACCCGAAGGCACCGTGGCCTGGGACGAGCTGCTCGACCCCTACCGTGACCGGGCGTCGCCGAGCTTCCGGGCGCTCCCCTTCGACCACCCCTGGTACGTCCTCTACTCCTCCGGCACGACCGGACCGCCGAAGTGCATCGTCCACCGCGCCGGCGGCGTGCTGCTGATGCACCTCAAGGAGCACCAGCTCCACTGCGACGTCCACCGCGGCGACCGCGTCCTCTACTACACGACCACCGGCTGGATGATGTGGAACTGGCTGGTGTCCGCGCTGGCCTCGGGCGCCACCATCGTGCTCTACGACGGCTCACCGTTCGTCCCCCACACCGACCGCCTGTTCGACCTCGTCGACGAAGAGGGGATCAGCCTCCTCGGCATCTCGGCCAAGCTCATCGACAGCCTGGCCAAGGCCGGCCGGGAGCCGGTCCACACCCACGGCCTGCACAGCCTGCGCACGATCTGCTCCACCGGTTCGCCGCTGTCGCCCGAGGGCTTCCGCTACGTCTACGAGCACGTGAAGGCCGACGTCCACCTGGCGTCGATCTCCGGGGGCACGGACCTCTGTGGCTGCCTGGTCGCCGGTGATCCCACCGGTGCGGTCTACGCCGGGGAGATCCAGCGGCCCGCGCTGGGGATGGCCATCGACGTGTGGTCCGACGACGGCTCGACAGTGCCGCCCGGTGCGGGCGCGGGCGAGCTGGTCTGCACCGAGCCGTTCCCGTCGATGCCCCTCGGCTTCTGGGGTGACGGTCCCCTCGGCCGGGTCGGTCCCCGCTACCGGGACGCGTACTTCGGGCGGTTCCCCGGCACGTGGTGCCAGGGCGACTTCGCCTCGTGGACCGACCACGGCGGCCTCGTCATCCACGGGCGCAGCGACGCCACGCTCAACCCGGGCGGGGTCCGCATCGGCACGGCCGACCTCTACCGCTTGGTGGAGCGCCAGCCCGAGGTCGCCGAGGCCCTCGTGTTCGGTCAGCGGTGGGACGGCGACGTCCGCATCGTGCTCGCCGTCCGCCTGCAGCCGGACGTGACCCTGGACGACGAGCTGGTCGCACGGCTGCGCAACGCCATCCGCACCGAGCTCTCGCCCCGCCACGTGCCCGCGGTCGTCGTCGCCGTCGACGACCTGCCCCGCACCCGGAGCGGCAAGCTCGTCGAGCTGGCCGTCGCCGACGCCGTGAACGGCCGGCCGGTCCGCAACCGCGAGGCGATCGCCAACCCGGAGGCCATCGACGCCATCGCCGCCCGCCCCGAGCTCCAGCCGTAGGCGTTGCCCGGGCCCGCGGTGCCGGGAGTGGGTCGCCCGCCGGTCGCCCGGTCAGGTCAGGGTGAGCGTCGACTCGCCGCTCACCACCCGGCCCACCACGTAGCTGCCGCCCCGTTCCGCCAGCGCGTCCTGCGCCGCCTCGACGGCGTCGTTCGGCACGACCGCCAGCATGCCGAGGCCGAGGTTGAACACCCGCGCCATCTCGTCGCCGGCAACGTCACCGCGCCGTTGGATCTCGTCGAAGATCCGGGGCATGGGCCACGACCCGCGCTGGAGGACGGCGCCACAGCCCCGAGGCAGCACGCGGACCAGGTTCCCCGGCAGGCCACCGCCCGTGATGTGCGCGAACGCCCGAACGGGTACCGCACGGCGCATGGCGGC
>JBKPRL010000116.1:0-28508 GCA_046734535.1 bacterium
TCGCGGAAATGGTCACTGGGCCACCCAAACCGCGAACTGGTCGCGAGGTTGGCGACTGAGGGCGCCGCCGCGAACTCGTCGCGGAAATGGTCGCCGAGCCACCCAAAACCGTGAACTCGTCGCGAGATTGGCGGCTGAGGGCGCCGCTGCCGCGAACTCGTCGCGGAAATGGTTGTTCGAGGGGACAGGCGGCCGGGGGCGGCGCGCAGGAGGCCGGGGCCGGCCGCGCTCAGGCGGGGGCGGACGCGCTCAGGCCAGCGCGGCCGAGCCCTCGCGGGCGTGGACGTCGAAGGTCCCGTCGGCCGCGTCGACCACGATGGTGTCGCCCTCGCCCACCTTGCCCTCGAGGACCAGGATCGCGGCGCGGTCGCCGAGCTCACGCTGGATGACCCGCTTGAGCGGCCGGGCGCCGAAGGCGGGGTCGTAGCCTTCGTGGGCGAGCAGCGCGGTCGCCGCCGGCGTCACGTCGAGCGCGATCCGCCGGTCGGCCAGGCGATCCCGGAGGTGCGAGAGCTGGATCTCGACGATGGCGCCGAGGTCCGCCTCGGTGAGCGCCCGGAAGCGGATGATCTCGTCGATCCGGTTGATGAACTCGGGCTTGAAGAACGCCATCGGATCGCCCTGGAGGTTGCTCGTCATGATGAGCACCGTGTTCGTGAAGTCGACCGTCCGACCCTGACCGTCGGTCAGGCGACCGTCGTCCAGGACCTGCAGCAGCACGTTGAACACGTCCGGGTGGGCCTTCTCGATCTCGTCGAGCAGCACCACGCTGTAGGGCCGCCGGCGGACGGCCTCGGTCAGCTGGCCGCCCTCGTCGTAGCCGACGTAGCCGGGAGGCGCGCCGATGAGGCGGGAGACGGAATGCTTCTCCATGTACTCGCCCATGTCGATGCGGACCATGGCCCGGTCGTCGTCGAAGAGGAACTCCGCGAGCGCCCGCGCCAGCTCGGTCTTGCCGACCCCGGTGGGGCCGAGGAACATGAACGAGCCGATCGGCCGGTTCGGATCGGAGAGACCGGCACGGCTACGCCGGATGGCGTTGGCCACGGCTCGGACGGCGTCGTCCTGACCGATGACACGCTGGTGGAGCAGCTCCTCGAGGTGGACGAGCTTCTCCATCTCGCCCTCCATCAGCCGGCTGACGGGCACGCCCGTCCACTTGGACACGACCTCGGCGATGTCCTCGGCGTCGACCTCCTCCTTCAGCATGCGCCGGCCGGCCTGGAGCTCGTCCAGGTGCGCGGTGGCGTCGGCGATGCGCCGCTCGACCTCGGGGATGCGCCCGTAGCGGACCTCCGCCGCCTTCTCGAGGTCGGTCTCCCGCTCGAGCTGGGTGCGCAGCGCCTCCAGCTCCTCCTTGAGGCTGCGGATGACTCCGATGGCCTCCCGCTCGGCCTCCCAGTGCTCCTTCATCTCCGCCGACTGCGCCTTCAGCTTCTCGAGCTCGTCGTCCAGGCTGGCGAGGCGCTCCTTCGACAGGCTGTCGGTCTCCTTCGCCAACGCCACCTTCTCGATCTCCAGCTGCAGGATGCGGCGCTCGACGACGTCGATCTCGGTGGGCAGCGAGTCGATCTCGATGCGGAGCTTGGACGCCGCCTCGTCCACCAGGTCGATGGCCTTGTCGGGCAGGAAGCGGTTGGTGAGGTAGCGGTTGGAGAGGACGGCCGCGCTCACGAGCGCAGAGTCCTGGATGCGCACGCCGTGGTGTACCTCGTAGCGCTCCTTCAGCCCCCGGAGGATGGCGATGGTGTCCTCGACCGTGGGCTCCCCCACGTAGACCTGCTGGAAGCGACGCTCCAGCGCAGGGTCCTTCTCGACGTGCTTGCGGTATTCGTCGAGGGTGGTGGCGCCGATCATGCGCAGCTCACCCCGGGCCAGCATCGGCTTGATCATGTTGCCCGCGTCCATCGCGCCCTCCGCGGCGCCGGCGCCCACGATCGTGTGCAGCTCGTCGACGAAGGTGATGATCTCGCCGGCCGCGTCGGTGATCTCCTTGAGGACGGCCTTCAGCCGCTCCTCGAACTCGCCCCGGTACTTGGCGCCGGCCAGCATGCTGCCGATGTCGAGCGCGACGAGGCGCTTGCCCTTCAGTCCCTCCGGCACATCGCCCCCCGCGATGCGACCGGCCAGGCCCTCCACGATGGCGGTCTTGCCGACGCCCGGTTCGCCGATCAGCACGGGGTTGTTCTTCGTCCGCCGCGAGAGCACCTGAATGACGCGGCGGATCTCCTCGTCCCGACCGATGACCGGGTCGATCTTGCCGTCGCGGGCCCGCTGGGTGAGGTCCTGCCCGTACTTCTCGAGGGCCTGGAACTGCTCCTCCGGGTTGGGCGAGGTGACGCGATGGCTGCCGCGCACGTCCCGCAGCGCCTGCAACAGCTCCTCGTTGCCGATGCCGAGCCGGTCCCCCATGGCCAGCAGCAGATGCTCGACGGAGAGGTAGTCGTCCCGAAGGTCCTTGCGGGAGACCTCGGCCCGGTCGAAGACATCATTGGTCTCCCGGGACAGCCGGGGCTCGGCGCCGCCGTACGCGTGGGGCAGCTTGGCGACGGCTTCGTCGGCCCGGTTGCGCAGCATCAGAGGGGCCAACCCGAGTTTCTGCACCACCGCCGGCACGACGGTGTCGTCCTGGCGCATGAGCGCGCCCATCAGGTGATCTGGTGTCAGCTCGGGGTTGCTGGCGGCCTTGGCGGCCTCGATGGCGGCCTGCACCGCCTGTTGCGTCTTGGTCGTCCACTTGGAGGGGTCGAGCGCCATGCTCCCAGCCTACCGCCCAGCGTCGATCCTGCTACGAGTCGTATCAAGTTTTCTGCCACAGCACCGGCGGCGCCGCGCGATCGCCGCCCTCCGCAGACCTCGGCTAGACAGCGCTCGTGCAGCGACGCGACTTCCTGCGCGTCGGGACGACCGCCGTCGGCGCCGCGGGGTTGGCCTCCCTCGTCACCGCGTGTCGCGGCGAACGCGATCGGGGCGCCGAGCGGGCGCTGTCCCTGCCGGGCCTCCTCGACCGGCCCGCGGCAGAGTCACCGGTCGACACCGTCGTCGTGGTGATGTTGGAGAACCGCTCGTTCGACCACCATCTCGGCTGGCTGGGGACGGACGAGGTGTACCTCGACGCCGGGCGGCGCGCGTTCGGACGCGACTTCGGCGTCGCCGCCACGCAGGATCAGCGCTTCCCCGCCGTCCACGGTGGCGAGCAGCAGACGTTCCACCTCCCCGCGGCCGGCGGTCCGGCCGGCGGCTACCGCGGGTGCGAGTACCCGGTGCCCGGCCACGGCTGGGAGAACGGCCGTGCCCAGCGTGACCACGGCTTCCTCGGCCGGGGCTCCGGCAACGACGAGTACGCCATCGGCTACTACGACGCCGAGGACGTGGCCTTCTACACGACGCTGGCCCATCGCTTCGTCGTGGCGGACCACCACTTCGCCTCGCTGCTGGGCCCGACGTTCCCGAACCGCCAGTACCTCCATGCAGCGACATCGGACGGCGAGAAGCGCGACCCGACGCAGATGGACGCCGGCATCTACAGGAGCCGGACGATCTGGGACGCGCTGCGGGACGCGGACGTGTCGGCCCGCTACTACTACGTCGACACGCCGTGGTTGGCGCTGTGGGGGGAGCGGCTCTTCGGCCAGATCTCGCCCATCGACGACTACTTCGACGACGCGGCCCGCGGCACCCTCCCGCACGTCGTCATGGTCGACCCCGCGTTCCAAGGCGCCGAGCGTGCGGACGACCACCCGCACGGCGACATCCGCACCGGCCAGCGGTTCGTGCGGTCGGTCTTCTCCGCCCTCGCCCGCTCACCGCAGTGGTCGCGCTCCGTCTTCGTCCTGACCTACGACGAGTGGGGCGGCTTCTTCGACCACGTGCGGCCGCCGGTCGTCCCCGACGACCGCAGAAGTCGGATCGACCGCGACAACTTCGGGCAGACCGGGTTTCGCGTGCCGACGCTGCTCGCGTCGCCCTTCGCCCGGCCCGGCTACGTCGACCACACGCAGTACGACCACACCTCGATCCTGCGCTTCCTCGAGTGGCGCTTCCTGGGCGCGCCGGCGCACGGCACCTCGGCCCCGCACGGCCGGTGGCACCTCACGAAGCGGGACCAGCACGCCAACACCATCGGGAGCTCACTCGTCCAGGAGCCGACGGTCGAGATCGGCTTCGACCTCACGACACCGCTGGCCGCCCCCGCCGGCGGCTGCGCGCACAGCGGCGGCGCGGCGGACACGACCGAGGTCGGTCCGGGCGGCGTGCCTCACAGCGCAGCCTTCGAGGAGCTGCGCGGCACCACCTTCCCACCGGCCACCGAGCGTCCGTGGCTGACGGCGTGACACCGTGGCGTCGGGCGCCCGGCGACCTCAGCCCTCCCCGTAGACGACCCGGTCGACGGTGAAGGCGCCGCTCGGCCCCTTCACGGTCACGTAGTCGAGGGTCACCAACCGTCCGCCGACGAAGTGCAGGACCTCCGCCTCGTAGGGCCGCCCCTCCTCGACCGTGAACGAGCCGAGGCCGGTGGCCCCGGTCGAGCCCACCGTCAAGAGCCGTGTGCCGTCCTTCTCGTGCTCGGTGCGCTCGTGCACGTCGCCGCAGATGACGAGCGGCACTTGGCCCACCGACTGGTCCGCCATGGCCAGGCCCGCCACCGCGAGGACGTCGGGCCGGTCGCGCTGCACCATGCGGGCGACGTCGTCGGCGTGGTCGTCCCGCAAGGCGAGCGCGGCCTCGCGGCTGATGCCACCGAGCGCCGTGAAGCCTGGGTCGGCCACCCCGAGGACGCGCACCCCGCCGATGTCGGCGACGTCGCCGTCGAGCACGGTGAGGTTGGCGTGACGGGCGAGCGCCGCCCGGTTCTCGGGCGAGTCGTGGTTGCCGGGGACGAGGTAGTAGGGCACCGAGAACTGGTCGACCAGCTCGCCGATGCGGGACTCGCCGTCGAGCCCGAAGGAGGTGAGATCGCCGGTGTCGACGACCGCCCGCACGGAGAATGTGGTGGCCAGGTCCTTGGCGATCTCCAGCCCCATGGGGTTGAGGTGGATGTCGCTGATGTGGAGGATGCGCACCTCGCCGGGGTCGGGCGACGGGCCCGTGCCCACGGCCACCTGGCTGAGCTCGTTGATCTGCCCGGCCAGGACCCGCAGCCTCCCGCGCATGCCCTCGAGGTCGCCGAACTCCCGTTTCACGGCATCGACCACCGCGGGCGCCCGCTCCAGCGCACCGGTGTAGCGGGGCTCGCGGAACGCATCGACGCGATAGCTCGCCCACACCATCCCGACCGAGCCGGTGACGGCGAGGAGCGCGCCGGCCCCGCCGGCCAGGACCGGAGTCCACCACCGACCGGGAGCGCGGTCGACGGCGGCCGCGCCGCGGGGCCGCCGGCGCCCGATCAGGAGACCGGCAAGGGCGCCGCCGACCAACGTCACCGCGACGAGCCGGATGATCGCTCGCCTGACGAGCGCGCCGACATCGTGCTCAGCCGAGCTGCGCAGGTGGGCTTCGATGTCGTGCTGGCCCGCCAGCCGCTGGAGGGCCGGCACGTCGAGCTCCTGGATCGCGGCCCGCAGCTCGAGCGGAGCGGTGTGGCTGTCAACGATGACCCGGCCGAACGGCGGGACGCCGAGGACGGTGTCGCTGGCCAGGCCGGGCCGCATGTTGACGTCCACCCGCGCCGGTCCGACGCGCCCTCCGGTGTGGACGAAGGGCATGAGCACGAGGGCGACCACCGCACCCGCGACCGCGGCGAGGAGCATCGTCCGGCGCCGGCGGACCGGGCGCGCCGTGCCGTCGGCGGCCTCGTCGTTGACGTCGCCAGCGGCGCCGTCGATCTCCCTGCCCCTCATGGTGCGGGCAAGCCTGCCGAGCACGTCGCGCGAGCCGCGGTCGCGTTCGGTAACGATCTGTTGACGGTTTGCCAGTCCCACGGGCGGCCGTGGGTCACACGGCGACGGGTGGCCTGGGGCGCGCCGAGCGCGGTCGTCAGCTCTCGTCGAGCGAACGACTCCACTGGCCGTACACGGCGACGGCCTGGTTGAGGGGCACGAGGTCGCGGCGCTGGCGGCGCTCGGCCTCGGCCACGGCGCCGGTGGCGACCGTCGTGGCGCGGTCCAGCTCGGCCCGCAGCCGGAGAACCTCCTCCTCCAGCTCCATGACCCGCCGGATGCCGGCCAGGTTCATGCCTTCGGCGGCCAGGTCGGAGATGCGGCGCAGCCGCTCGATGTCCTCGTCGGAGTAACGCCGGTTGCCGCCCGCGGTGCGGGCCGGCTCCAGCAGGCCCTTCCGCTCGTAGATGCGCAGGGTCTGCGGGTGCATGCCGGCCAGCTCGGCGGCGACCGAGATGACGTAGACGGCTTGGGTCCGCGACCGCATCCTCAACCTCCCAGGTGCGCCCGGGGCGAGTCGGTGGTGACTCGGCTCAGCTCCTCGACCGCCTTGCGCTGGTCCGCGGACAGCTTGGTCGGCACCACGACGTCGGTGGTCACGATCAGGTCGCCCGTGCGCCGCTTGGTGGCCACGCCGCGCCCCTTGACCCGGTGCTTCGAGCCCGACTGGGTGCCGGGCTTGACCCGCAGCTTGACGGTGGTGCCCTCGAGGGTCGGGACCTGGACATCGGCGCCGAGGACGGCCTCGGAGAAGGTCAGGGGCACGTGCACGGTGAGGTTGTCGCCGTCTCGACCGAAGAGGGCGTGTGGGGTGACATGACAGGTCACGTAGAGGTCACCGGGCGGCCCGCCGTTGCGGCCCGGCGCGCCGCGACCCTTGATGGCGATGCGCTGGCCGTCGGCCACGCCGGCCGGCATCCGCACCTTGACCTCGCGGGGCCGGCGCTCGACGCCCGTGCCCCGGCAGGTCGGGCAGGGGTCGTCGATCACGACGCCCCGTCCCTGGCAGGCGGAGCAGGGGCTGGAGAAGGAGAACAGTCCCTGGTTGTCGTCGACGACACCCCGACCGTTGCAGACGCGGCACGTGCGCGGCGTGGTGCCGGGCTTCGCGCCCGAGCCGGAGCAGGTCGAGCAGACGGCGTCGGAGGTGAGGTACAGCGTCGTGGTCATGCCGTGGACCGCGTCGTCGAAGTCCAAGGTGAGCTCGGCCTCCAGGTCGGCACCCCGCTGCGGCGCGACGCCACTGGTTCCCCGGCCCCGGCGGCCCCGTCCGAAGAGGTTGCCGAGCAGGTCGCCCACGTCGTCGGCGCCCACGTCGAAGGAGAAGCCGCCCGCGCCGGGCGAACCCCCACCGAAGCCGCCCGAGCCGAACCCGCCCGGCCCGAAGCCGCCCACCGGACCGAGCCGGCGGACCTCGTCGTACTCCTTGCGCCGCGCTTCGTCTCCGAGCACGTCGTACGCGGCCGAGATCTCCTTGAAGCGCTCCTCTGCGGCAGGGTCCGACTGGTTGGCGTCAGGATGGTGCGTGCGGGCGAGCTTCCGATAGGCCTTCGTGATGTCCTTGGCCGACGCGGTCTCCGCGACGCCGAGCACCTTGTAGTAGTCCTTCTCGAACCACTCCCTCTGCGGAGCCATGACCGACCCCGATCAGCCGCGCGTGCGGACCATGGCCGGGCGAAGGACGCGGCCCTTCCAGCGGTACCCGGTCCGCAGGGTCTCGATCACGACCGGTCCGTCGAAGGTCGGATCCGACCCGGGCTCGTGCGCCACGGCCTCGGCCACGGACGGATCGAACGGCTTGTCCTGCAGGTCGAGCGCTTCCAGGCCCTGCTTCTGCAGCGCCCCGATGAGCGCGGACCAGACCGGCTCGACCTGGTCCGCTCCGTGCGCGAACGCCGCCTCGCAGGCGTCGAGCACCGGGAGCAGGCCCTCGACGACCCGCCCGGTGGCCCGGTCGATCTCGTCGTTGGTCTGCGCGCTCATGCGCCGGCGGTAGTTCTCGAAGTCGGCCTGCAGGCGCAGGGCGATGTCCTTGAACTGGTCGCGCTCGGACAACAGGCTCTCGATGTCGAGCTCCACGGGCTCGGCCGCGGCCTCCTCGACCATGGCCTCCTCCGCCAGGACCTCGCCCTCGGTCGGCGCAGTCGGCTCGGTGGGCTCGTCGGCGGCCCGCCCATTGGGCTTGGCCGCCGGCGACTCCCGCTCCATCAGCTGTCCTCGTCGACGATCTCGGCGTCGACCACCTCGTCGTCGCTCGGGGCGTTGGCCGAGGCCCCCGACGCCGACGTGCCGGCGGCACCCGCGGTGTCGCGGGCCGCGGCCTCGTACAGCTTCTGGCTGAACGCCTGGCTGGCCGTCATCAGGCGCTCGCTGGCCGACTTGATGGCCTCCGTGTCGGTGCCGGACAGCGCGGCCTTGACGTCGGCGAGGGGCTGCTCGACGGCGGCCCGCTCCTCCTCCGTCACCTTGTCGCCCTGCTCCCGGAGCACCTTCTCGGTCTGGTACACGAGGTTGTCGGCGTTGTTGCGGACCTCGGCCTCCTCGCGGCGGCGCTTGTCCTCCTCCGCGTGGGCCTCGGCGTCCTTGACCATCTGGGCGATGTCCTCCTTGGCCAGCGACGACTGGCCGGTGATGGTCATCGACTGCTCCTTGCCGGTGGCGCGGTCCTTGGCCGACACGTGCACGATGCCGTTGGCGTCGATGTCGAACGTGACCTCGATCTGGGGGACGCCCCGGGGGGCGGGCGGCAGGTCGACGAGCTGGAACTTGCCCAGCGTCTTGTTGTACATCGCCATCTCCCGCTCGCCCTGGAGCACGTGGATCTCCACGGAGGGCTGCATGTCCTCGGCCGTGGTGAAGACCTCGGTCCGGCGGGTCGGGATGGTCGTGTTGCGCTCGATGAGCTTGGTCATCACGCCGCCCTTGGTCTCGATGCCGAGCGACAGGGGCGTGACGTCGAGCAGCAGGACGTCCTTGACCTCACCCTTCAGCACGCCGGCCTGGACGGCCGCGCCGATGGCCACGACCTCGTCAGGGTTGACGCCCTTGTGGGCCTCCTTGCCGGTCAGGCTGCGCACCAGGTCCGACACCGCGGGCATGCGGGTGGAGCCGCCGACCAGGATGACGTGGTTGATGTCGCCCTGCGTCAGGCCGGCGTCCTTGATGGCCTGCTCGAAGGGCAGCTTGCAGCGCTCCAGCAGGTCGGCGGTCATCTGCTCGAACTGCGAGCGGGTGAGCGTCTCGTCGAGGTGGAGCGGCCCATCCGGGGTGGCGGTGATGAAGGGCAGGTTGATCTGGGTCTGCTGGACCTGCGACAGCTCGATCTTGGCCTTCTCGGCCGCCTCCTTGAGGCGCTGGCCGGCCATGCGATCGGCGGCCAGGTCGATGCCGTGCGCGTCCTTGAACTTCTTGACCATCCAGTCGATGATCCGCTGGTCCCAGTCGTCACCACCCAGATGGGTGTCGCCGTGGGTCGACTTCACCTCGAACACGCCGTCACCGATCTCCAGGATCGAGACGTCGAAGGTGCCGCCGCCGAGGTCGAACACGAGAACGGTCTCGTCCTCGCTCCCCTTGTCGAGCCCGTAGGCCAACGCGGCCGCCGTGGGCTCGTTGATGATCCGCAGCACCTCGAGACCGGCGATCTGTCCAGCCTCCTTGGTGGCGGTGCGCTGGGCATCGTCGAAGTACGCGGGCACGGTGATCACGGCCTGGGTGACGGTGTCGCCCAGGTACGACTCGGCATCCCGCTTCAGCTTCTGCAGGATCCGGGCCGCGATCTCCTGGGGCGTGTACTGCTTGCCGTCGATGTCCGGGGACTTCCAGCTCTCGCCCATGTGGCGCTTGATCGAGCGGAACGTGCGCTCCGGGTTGGTGATGGCCTGGCGCTTGGCGACCTCGCCGACGAGGACCTCGCCCGCCTTCGAGAAGGCGACGACGGACGGCGTCGTGCGAGCGCCCTCCGCGTTGGGGATGACGACGGGCTCACCGGCCTCGAGGAACGAGACGACGGAGTTGGTGGTACCGAGGTCGATGCCGACGGCCTTTGCCATGGTGGATCTCCTGAGCTGCGAACGGGGTGGGACAGGTCGGTTCTGGTGCCACCAGGCTACGCTCTCGTCCAGGTGTTGCCAACGCGCTGCAGCAGAAAGTTGAGTGATCTCCACTCAGGATAGGTGCACGGCTCGCTCCGCCCGCCCCGCTCGCTGGTGGCGACCCTCGATGGTGAGGTCCGCCCCAGCCGGGCCCCGCACCGTCCAGGTCACGAGCACCCGGTCGGCGGTCCCGTCGTTGGTACGCCCGCCCCGCAGCTCGTGCGCGCTCCGGCCGGTCAGCTGGCCGATCTCCCGACGCGCGGGCGGGTCCAGTACCTCGACGCCGGCAGGGACCACCAGCTCCACGACGGCCGGCAGGACCAGATCGTTGGCCCGGGCCCGCTCGGAGACCGTCGTGGGCAGCCAGCCGGTGTTGGCGATGCCGGCCCGCACCCGCCAGACGCCGTCGCCGAGCGCCTCGGCCTCCGCGAGGAGCACCTCCAGGGCGGGCGCGGCGAGGGCCTGGAAGACGGCGAAGCCGGCATGCGGCGCCACCTCCTCCGCCAGCCGCGACGGCGGCGGGTTGGTCCAGGAGACGAGCCAGTCCCATCCGCCGAGCTCCACGGGGCCGAGCTGCGGGTGGTCGAAGGGGCGCCAGTCGACGTACATCTCGCCCGGGTGGTGCTCCTCGGCCCAGCGGAACACCCCCAGCTCCTGCTCGGGGGTCGGACCGGTGACCCAGATGTCGGTGTGGGACCGCTCACCGGTCGCGGCGGCGATGACGTCCCAGTACTCCGTGGTCCAGCTGTACACACCCAGGTGCTCGTACGCCCAGTCGTCGGCGGCGCCCGACATGACCTTGGCCGGGTCCCACGTGAAGTCCTCGTACACGGAGTGCACCGGGTAGGCGGTGAGCTCGGTGCCGCGCTGGCCCAGCCGGGTCCACGTCCGCACGTCGACGGGAGGGAGGTCGCGGTCCGGTCGGGTCGACGACGGCCGCAGGAGGACGCCGCCCGAGGTGTGGTAGGCGTTGTAGCCACAGATGTTGGGCCGGGCGACGACGGCCGCCATCAGCGCCGCGATCTCGGGCTCGGACCCGGGGTAGTCGCCGGGACCGGGGACCTCCTGGCCCCAGCCGGCGGGGAAGTTGCGGTTGAGGTCGAGGCCTTCGGGCGCCCTTGGCGTAGGGATCGTGAACCCGTCGGGGTCACGGACCCAGCCTTCCCGCAGGAGCCGGTAGCAGCCCTCGCCGCCCGACTCGTCGGGCCGGCGGCGGGTGAGCAGGCGGGGCTCGTCAGGATGCGCCCGCCATGCCCCGTGCGGATCAGGGAGGCGCATCGTGAGGATCCGGCCGTCGCCGTCGACGTCGCCCTCGTCGAGACCGGGCGGGACGTGGCCGTCGAGCCACGGCCAGCGGCGCACGCTGGAGCGCAGCAGGCGCGGGTGGTCGGCGAGGGCCAGCTCGGCGCCGTCGGGGTTCACGCGAGGGACGACGTAGAACGTCCGGGTCCGCCGTGCCCGGACGACGTCGCCGTCGTCGCTCGTCACCAGGTGGTGCAGCAGGTAGAGCGCGGCGACGCTGCCCGTCAGCTCGGTGGCGTGGATGTTGGCGTCCACCCACTGCGCGGGCTTGTCGTGGTGCGGGCCGGTCGCCGCGTCCGTCACCGTGGCCAGCCAGATGTCGCGACCCTCGTGCGAGCGGCCGATGGACGCCAGCTCGACCAGGTCGGGGTGTTCGCCGGCCAAGGCGTGGAGCTCGGCGGTCAGCTCGTCGTGGCGGAGGAATCGATCGGTCGTGGGCACGCCCAACGACGGTAGCCAGCGAGGCCCGAAGGGGTGACCGCCTACGATCCCGCCATGGCGACCCTCGTGATCCTGCGCCATGGTGAGAGCACCTGGAACCGCCGCAACCTGTTCACCGGCTGGCACGACGTCCCCCTCAGTGAGGTCGGGCGGGAGGAGGCGGTCGCGGCCGGGGCCACCCTCTTGGAGGCCGGCCTCTGGTTCGACGTCCTCCACACCTCCGTGCTGACCCGCGCCGTCGAGACCGCCAACCTCGCCCTGGCCACGCTGGGGCAGCCCTGGCTCCCGGTACGGCGCTCGTGGCGGCTCAACGAGCGCCACTACGGCGCCCTGCAGGGACTCGACAAGAAGGAGACGACCGAGCGCCACGGCGCGGCCCAGACCAAGCGCTGGCGCCGCTCGTACGACGTGCCGCCGCCCCCGGTCGAGCCGGACAGCCCCGAGCACCCGATCCACGACCGGCGCTACCGGCTGCTGCCACCCGACGTCCTCCCGGCCACCGAGTGCCTGGCCGACGTCGTCGCGCGGGTGCTCCCCTACTGGCACGATGCGATCGTCCCCGAGCTGCGGGCCGGGCTGACCCCGTTGGTCGTCGCCCACGGCAACTCCCTCCGGGCCCTGGTCAAGCACCTCGAGCACATCTCGGACGACGACATCGCCGAGCTGAACATCCCCACGGGCGTGCCCCGCCGGTACGAGCTCGACGACGGGTCGCTGGCCGTCGTGAGCGCCGAGTACCTGGGCGACGCCGAGGCCGTCGCCGCGGCGGCGGCCGCAGTCGCGCAGCAAGCGGGCGCGTGACCACGGCGAGTCCTGTCCGTCGCCAAATGCCGGCACGACCGGTACAAGGCAGAGGCTGCCCCTGCCCTCGGCGCGAGGGCCTCACTAACGTCGTCCGGGTACCTAGTGTCGTCGAGTCGACCTGAGCTTCGAGCCCATCGCCCTGAGGCCGGCTGGACACCGAGCAGCAGCGGAGGACGACTGTTGAGCCAGCTGGAGCGCACCGAACACCACGGTGGGCCCGAGGAAGTGGGCGACTTCCCGGCCTCCGAGGCGCACCCGGGCACGGTCCGCGACCTCATGGTGAGCGGCCACGACGAGGTCCAGCTGATCGCCCCGAGCGGCGGCCACAAGAGCCACCTCCGCGAGAAGCTCGTCGGTCTCGACGCGCTCGCCCTGGCCGTCGCGTGGTCGCTGGCGCTGTTCGTCCTCGCCCGGGCCAACCGGGACCTGCTGCAGACCTCCCTGGTCGTGCTCGGGACCACCGCCCTCGGCCTGTGGCTGCTCAGCGTCCAGGAGCTCTACCTGGCGCGGGTGTCGGCCATCCGCTCGGTGGAGCTCTCCCGCCTCACCCGGACGGCCATCCTGGCTGCGGTCGGCGAGATCCTGCTCACCCGGGTCTTCCACGTCCCCAGCCGGCTGACCGAGGCCCTGATCGGCGGGCTGCTGAGCCTGGTGTTCCTGGTCACCGGCCGCAGCATGTTCCGCGCCTACCTCTCACAGTGCCGCCGCAACGGCAAGTTCTGCCGGCACGTGGTCATCGTCGGCGCCAGCGCTGAGGCCGCGGACATCGTCGAGCTGATCGCCACCCACCCCGAGGCCGGCTTCCGGGTCGACGGCGTCGTCGGCGACCGGGGCGCCGCCCTGGCCAACGGCATGGCCGGGCAGTGGCTCGGTCCGGTGGAGAGCACCTTCGACGTCCTGAACGAGCACCACACCGGTGGGGTGATCGTCGTGGCCGGCGCCATCCCCGCCCAGCAGCTGAGCAGTGTGGTCCGGGGCCTGCAGGAGCGCAACATCCACATCCAGCTGTCGAGCGGCCTGCGGGGCATCGACTTCCGCCGCCTGCGGGCGAACCCCATCGCCTACGAGCCGCTCTTCTACCTCGAGGCCCCGGTCCTCGCCCGGCGTCAGATCGCGCTGAAGCGTCTCATCGACCTGGTCCTGGGGGTCCTCGGGCTGATCGTGGCCTCGCCGATCTTCCTGGTGACCTGGATCCTCGTCAAGATCGAGGACCGCGGCCCGCTGTTCTTCAAGCAGGTGCGCATCGGGCGGCACGGCAAGCCCTTCACCGTCTACAAGTTCCGGACGATGGTGGTCGACGCCGAGGCTCGCCTGAAGGAGCTCGAGGAGGCCAACGAGCGCCGGGGCCCACTGTTCAAGATGACCCGGGACCCCCGCATCACCAGGATCGGCAAGTTCCTGCGGGACTCCAGCCTCGACGAGCTGCCCCAGCTCATCAACGTGGTCAAGGGCCAGATGAGCCTGGTCGGTCCCCGGCCGGCACTTCCGTCCGAGGTGGCCCAGTTCGACCCCGAGCTGCGGGATCGCCTCAAGGTGAAGCCCGGCCTCACGGGGCTGTGGCAGATCGAGGCTCGCGACAACCCGTCGTTCGACGCCTACCGCCGCCTCGACCTCTACTACGTCGAGAACTGGTCGGTCTCGCTGGACATGATCATCCTGCTGGCCACGGTCGAGCACGTGATCGCCCGCCTGGTCTCCTCCGTCTTCAGCCGGCACCATGCCGCCGAGGGTGCCTCCGTCCCGATGAGCTGAGCCGGCGCCGCCGTCCTGGCGACTCGCCGGTGGGTCCGCTGCGGAAGCGTGCACCCCCAGCTCCGGATCCCGGAGCTGGGGGTGCATGCCTTCCTCGGTCAGCAATCGTGGGCCCGGGTGTGCGAACGCAGCACCCTGCGGCCATGCGGCCCTGCGGCCTCGCGGTGGGCGCGTCAGGCGGCGAGGGCGGCGGCCGGCTTGAGGAGCGAGCGGGCGACCCAGCGCTCGTCATCACCGATGCCGAGCAGGATCGAGACCCCGAAGTAGACCATGATCATGATCGCGGCGACGGGGAGGACCGCCCACACCTGGTCGACCAGGAGGCGCAGCGAGAAGCCGACCAGGCCGCTGACGATGGCGGCGATCAGCATGTTCCACATGGGCGCAGAGAACGGTAGGACGCCGAGCACCTTGCCCTTCACCTGGAGGATCCGGGCGGTTCCCAGCGCGAAGAACGTGACGGTCCACGCCACGGCGGCGCCGAGCCCGTGGAACGTCGGCACCAGGATGACGTTGAGCGTGATGTTCAGGATCAGTCCGCCGGAGTTGTCGGCGAGGTTGTAGAGCTGCAGGCCGGCCATGTTGAGGATGGGCCCGGCGGCGCCCACGGCGCTGTCGTAGAGCACGCCGAAGACGAGGATGCGGCTGATCCAGGCCGCGCCGGTGTAGTCCCGCCCGAATATCGTCAACAGCCAGTCGGCCTGGACGAGCACCACCACCAGCAAGGGCAAGGTGATGCGCACGAGGATGGCCGAGGTCGTGACGTAGAGCCGTCGGACGACGGACAGCTCACCTCTGCGCAAGAGGTCCGCGGCACGGGGCGCGAGGGCGCCCGTGAGCGCGTTGACGGCGAGCGCGCAGAACAGCACGGTGCGGGTCGCCACCTGGTACTGCGCCACGACGTCGGCCGTCGTGAGGACGGCCAGGACCTGGACGTCGGCCCAGCGGATGCCCTCGAGCGCGACGGACGAAGCCCACGTCACCAGGCCGAAGCGGATCAGGATCCCCGTGTGGAACACCGGCTTGAGGTGGGCGTGGCCCCGCATGAGGCGGCGCAGCCACCACCAGGCGACGATGGACGCGATCACGCTGGCCACCTGCAGCATGATCAGCGAGCCAGTGAGGCCGGCGCCGACGGCCAGTGCCATCGCGGTCAGCACGACCCGCAGGACGGGCTCGAACATCGAGCCGACGATGGCGTTCGGCCGCATCGTCCGCCAGCCGGTGGTGGCCGACAACACGACGATGGTGAATGCGGCCGACGGCAGACCGACCGCGACCCAGCGCAGGCCGGTGGCCAGCTCGGGGTCGCCGTAGACCGTCCCGGCGATGAAGGGCGCGGCGAGGAACAGGAGGATCCCCAGCACCACTGCCAGCCCGACGGAGACGGCGATGCCGACCGCGATCGTCCCGCGGAGAGAGGCGTCGTCGTCGTCGGCCAGGTCGATGGCGACGAATCGGGTCATGGCGGAGCGCATGCCGCCGAGGGCGATGGTCTGCAGGATGCGGCGAAGGGCGAACGCCTGGATGTAGACGCCGGTCAGGGTCTGGCCGAGGTGGTGGTCGAGGACCCAGAACAGCGCAAGGACGCTGCCCGTGTTGATCAGGGAACCGGCGAGGTTGAGGCCGCCGCCCCGCGCGACGTGGACGACCTCGCTCCGGCCGGTGATGATGGCCGCCGGGCGATCGGGGGGATCGTGCAGCTTGCTCACCGAGGAGCGATCCCGTTCACGACGGCGCTCGCTTGCGCCGGTCACCGAAGTCCGACGAGCCCGTCTCAGGCTGGGGGTGGCGATCCGGGTCGCTGAGGAGGGCGATGGCGACGACCACCGCGACGCCGAGCAGCAGCGAGCCGGCGAGGATGGCCAGCGTTCGGCGCAGGAGGCTCGGCACGCGGGAGACCGGTGTACCCGCCTGTGCGACCTCGACCGCCGGTCCGATGGCGGCCCGGGCCGCGGCGGTGTCGGCGTCGCGCTGGTCCCGGTTCGCGTCAGCGACGTCGCTCTCGGCCTGCGCCAGGTCACGATCGAGGGCAGCCAGCTGGTCAGCGTCTTGGCCGAGCGTGATCACCTGCTGCTGGAGCTGATCGACCCGGGCCTGGCAGCCGGCCGGATCGCCGCCCGGGGGCACGATGGCACCGGTCGCGCACAGGCGCGCTTCGGCCAGCTCCGGTCCGACGATCGCCAGCTCCGTGGCCGGGATCACCTCGTCGCGCGCTCGGAGGAAGGCATCCCGCTTGTCCGTCGCGGCGACCGCGGCGTCCTCGGCCGCCGTGACCGCCGCAGCCGCCTGCTGCTGCTGCGCCTGTGCGGCCTTCACGTCGGCGGCCGACAGGGACTTCCCGGCCCGGGCCACGAGGGCGTTGAGGACCCGGCTGGGATCGGCCAGGCGGTCGGGAGAGCGCATCACGACCTGCATCAGGGTCGACTGGCGGATGCGCTGGACCTCGATCGGGCTGCCGAACGCCGAGCGGTGGAGTCCCAGCTCGTCGGCCACGTCCTGCTGCACCGTGGGCGAGTTGATGGCGGCCAGCAGATCGGCGATGTACCGCTGCGCACCGGCCGCGTTGGCCACGCTCGAGGGCGCGTAGACGGTGGCTCGGCTGACGTAGACCCGGGGCGACTCCCAGGCCAGGGACAGGCCGATGGCGGCCGTGATCGCCGCGACGGCCGCGCCGATGGGCCACCACCTCAGGGCCCGGCGAGCGAGCGTCGCGACGCTGTCCGGTACCCGGAGGACGCTGCTCACGCGCTGACCGCCGTCCACGGCGGATCGGCCCGGTCCTCGGGGCGGGCCGGAGGGGCGAGACGGCTGACGGGACGAGGCGTGAGGCGGACCGAGCCGTGCCGGCCGACCCAGGCCGCCGCGGCGGCCAGTGCGTAGACGTACCAGAGGATGACCACCTGACCCAACAGGTTGGCCGCCGCCGACGCCACGATCAGCGCGGCGACGACGCCGGCGAACGCGAGTGCGATGGTCCTCGCCTGCGGGCCCTCGCCCCGGCGGTTGGCGCCGACGGCCAGCCCGACGAGCGCGGCGAGCTGGCCCAGGAAGGCCAGCAGACCGACGACTCCGAGCTCGACGAGCGCCTTCAGGTAGTCGTTGTGAGGCGGCTGGTGGTTCATGAGGCGCTGCTCGACCACACCTGGCCCGATGCCGGTGACCGGGTTGGAGCCGGCCATCGCGGCGACGTCCGCCCACTGCCCCCACCGCCAGCTGAGCCCGGACTCGGAGCCGGCGACGTTCGGGTTGGACGACGTGAGCTGCTCGATCCGGTGGCCGACGTCGGGCGTCAGGGAGACGAGGGCCACGAGGAGGACGACCAGAACGGGGACCAGGCGACGCCGCCCGGCCACCCACAACATGACGAGCACGCCCACGACAGCAGCCGCCCATGCGAGCCGGGTGTACGTCAGCGCCAGGGCCAGGCCCACCGGCACGAGGGCGAGGAGCGCGCCGAGCCGGATCCGTTCCGTACGGGCCAGCGCCACCGCCACCAGGACCAGGACGGTGACGGTCAGGAAGTGGCCGAACGGGTTGGACTGGGTGAAGGTCGAGATGGCCCGCACGATGCCGTCCTTGACCTCGGTCCGAGTGCTGCCGATCAGCGGGCCGAACAGGGCCACGGCGACCGGCACCACGGCAGCAGCCAGCACGGCACCGAGGACCCGATCGGGCCGCCCGGTGTCCTCGCACAGCCGGTCGACGACGAAGAACATCAGCACCGCGGTCCCCAAGCGGGCCAGCTCGGCGACGCTGTGCCCCGGTGCCTGACTACCGAGCGTGGCCACCGCGGCGGCGACGAGGAAGGCTCCCAGCGCCAGGCCGGCGGCCGATGAGGGGTGGCGACGGCCCTCCAGCCGGCGGATGCCCCACCAGACCAGGCTGACGGCGACGAAGAGCAGGCTGAGCACGCGGGCGGGATCGGTGGCGGCGACGCCCGCGGGCGCGTGGAGTCCGTCCAGCGCCGGGCGGAGGACCAGCACGAGCAGGACGAATGCCTCCATGCTGCGCCGCGCCACGAGCACGAGGGCCACGGCGCCGGCGATGCTCCCGACCGCCAGCGCCGGCCCCGCCGCGGGGCGGGAGACCCCGACCACGGCCAGCAGGACGGCCGCCGCCGCGAGTAGCACCAGGACGATCCGCTCCCAGGACGCGGTCTTCTCGTCACGCTCCGGCGGGCCGGGGATCCGTGCCTCCGGTTCCCGAGCCATCCGATGATCCTGCCACCATCCGTGGTCAAGATCCCTCCGTGCGGACGCCGGCATCGTCCCTCGGCCCGCGCAGCGTGGTGAAGGCGACGTTGCGTGTCCCGAGGACCGCGCTCAGAGCGCCGTGGCCGCGGGTGCGGTCCACGGCAGCTCCCGGCCCAGCAGCTCGTACAGCTGCTGGTTGTGCGGCGCGAAGTAGGACGCCAGGCGCTCCCGCACCAAGGGGTCCAGCGCGCTCTTCTTGTTGGCGTTCACGGCCTCGAAGTGGCCGCCGTCGACCGTGTCCACGCCGAGGAACGCGAACACCTGGTTCATGACGTCGAGGGGCTGCGCGAACAGCTCCTCGCTGACGACGACCTGCAGCTGGTGCGCGGGGAAGCGGTCATGCACGGCCTGGATCTGCGCCGCGTAGAGCCCCCGCTGGACGTAGGTGTGCAGCCGCCAGTGACGATCGTCGTCGATCTCCCCGCGACGGATGCGGTCAGCCGCCCCCTCGGTGCGAGCCGCCTCGGCGTCGAGCGCCTCCGCGAACGGCAGGTCCTCATTGCCCCGCGCCACCTCGTAGGAGTAGTGGGACCAGGCCCGCTCGACCGGGTCGCGCAACACGATGATGAGCTTCACCTCGGGGATGCGGGCCGCGATGCGGTCGAGCGCCAAGGGATGGAAGCAGTAGTACGGGCTGGCTTCGCCGACCACGACGGGCCGGCCAGCCGCCCGTTCCTGGTTCATCCACCGCTGCAGCGGGAAGTGCGCGCGGTACCACGACCAGCCCTTGGAGAAGTTGGCGTCGAAGTAGTGGCTGGCCTTGGCCGCTTTGGGTTCGAGCACGTCAGGGTGCGCGGTGAGGTACTGCTGGAGCGACGTCGTGCCGCCCCGCTTGGTGCCGATGACCAGGTAGTCGGGCACGGTTCGCCACCGGGCGGTGACCCGGCCGACGGTCCGCCCGACGGCCTTCGAGACGAGCGTCGGCAGCGGCGCTCGTGAGAGCTCGGCCATCAGCTGCTCCCTGGGGCCGCAGAGCCATAGCCGCGCAGCAGCAGCGGGAGGTCGATGCTGATGACGCTCTCGAGCTCCGCCGACCGCTCGGGGTGGTCGGCGGCCACGGCGGCCACCAGTGCGGCAAAGGAGTCGGGCGTGTCTTCGTCGAAGCCCATGGCGAGGTAGTCGAGGTACTCCGCCTCCGTCAGGCGCAGCTTGGGCACGAGGACGGCCGTGTTGTCGCGGGCGGATTGGCGATCGCCCACGAGGCGGTAGGTGCCGGCGGGGAGGATCTTCCGGCCGTGGTGGCGCAGGAGGGCGATGCGGTGGCATCCGTCGACGGGCACGAAGCGGGGCCCGACCGTCTTGCCCGTCGTCGTCTGGGTCCCGGCCGGCAGCTCTCGCAGCAGCAGCTCGCCCCAGGACTCGTCGGCGGGGTTGAAGCGGGCCCGGACGGCCAGCACCCGCTCGATCTGATCCGCGAACGCCTCGTCGATCGATCGGCCCTTGAGGAGCTTCGTGCGCTCGCCGACGACGATGTCGCGGAACCAGATGTAGTACGGCTCGTGGCGGGCCTCGATGACCAGGTCGTTGAACTCCTCCAGCAGGTCGACGTTGGCATCGAGGAAGGCGAAGAACTGCTGTCGGACGATGACGTCGTAGCGCAGGGGGCTGACGAGCTCGTCGAGGATCACGTCGATGGTGCCGGGGCGCTGGTCCAGGTGGTTGCGGCGGCGGAACCGACGAGCCAGACGGGCCGGCGTCCCCTCGCCCCGGACGACCAGCGCCGGTTCGGGCGCCTTCCGGCGCCGGGCTCCACCACCCGCGCCGGCGCCGCGCCGGTTCTCCCGCTTCAGCAGGCTGAGCAGGTCACGCAGCACCAGGCGGTCCTCGGCGGTCAGGCCCAGCGACACCAAGAGCACGGTGTACACCGCGAAGACCACCGGCGTGGCCAGGTACAGCTCTTTGCGGGGAGAGCCATCGATCATCTCCCGCACGATCAGCGCGGCGAGGACCGACCACGCGAACGCGGCGAGGGACTTGGGCGTGCCCTCGTTGAAGGGCCACGCCGGCACGACGCGCCGGCGGACCTGGATGGCCCGAGCGACGTTGACGCCGAGGAGCGAGACCGTCCACGCGACCGCCGCGCCACGGATGCCGTGGCTCGGGATCAGGATCAGGTTCAACGAGACGTTGAGGACCAGGATGACGACGTTGTCGATCAGGGCCAGCTTGTTGTGGCCGGCCTGGTTGAGCATCGTCCCGCACGGCCCGGTCGCGACGTCGCTCAGCTTGCCGAGGGCGAGGATCACGGTGACGGCCGCGCCGGCGCCGTAGCCGGTGCCGAACAGCCCGAGCAGGGGGCGAGGGAAGATCAGGATGATGGCGAAGAACGGCAGCGAGAAGCGCAGCATCCAGCTGGCCGCGGCCTGGTACGCGATGGCGAGGCGGCGCAGCTCCTTGCGCCGAGTCAGATCGGCGATGCGCGGCGCGAGCGACTGGCTGATCGGGCTCATGGCGAAGGTGGCCAGCACGACGATGCTGGTGGCCACGCTGTAGATCGCCAGCTCCGCGGCGGAGATGTAGGCCGGCAGGATCAGCAGGTCGAGCCACAGGAGGCCCTGTGTCGTGAAGGTCGCGACCCAGGCCACGCTGGAGAAGCGCATGATCTGGCGGCGTTCGATGCGCGGTCGTACCTGCGGTCCACGAGCCAGCACGAACAGCCAGAGCAGCGCCAGCAGGCAGGTGACATAGGGGATGATCACGAAGGCCCAGAACACGCCGTCGAGGCCCAGGCCGAGCTGGAGCGCGCCGACGATCAGCACCAGGCGGAGGATCGGGTCCAGCATCAGCCCGATCAGCGCGTTCGGCCGCATGGTCCGGAACCCGGAGCACGCGGCGAGCGACACCGCGGTGAGCACGCCAGGAGGGATGGCGAAGGCCACGAACCGCAGCGGCGTGACGAGGTCGGGCTTGTTGTAGACGGTCTCGCTCAGCCACGGGCTGGCGAGGAACAGCGCCGCACCGACGAGCACCGAGGAGACCGTCGTGACGATGAGCCCGAGCCGGATGGTGCCGAGCACGGCGGCGCGGTCCCGGTCGGCCCGGAACACCGCCACGAAGCGGGTCATGGCCTGACCGAGCCCGACGAGGGCGACGATCTGCAGCAGCTCGAACAGGGCCACCGAGATGCGGAAGAGACCGACGTCGTTCTTCGACAGGTCCCGGGTCATGTACAGCAGCAGACCGACGGTGGTCAGCTGCGTGATGGCCGCACCTATGAAGTTGAGCCCGCCTCCCCGCGCCAGCGCGACGAGCTCACGATCGTCTCCTCGCCGCGACGCGGCTGCCGCCGTCATGGTGGATCAGCGATCCGCCCCGGCTTCGTCGTCGCCGTCGAAGTCCTCATCGGCTGCCGGGACACGAGCCCACACCCGACCTTGGCCGTTGGTCGCGGCCTGGTCGCCGTCGACCGAGAGGTCATCATCGATGTCGGCGTCGTACATGCGCCGCCGCGAGGCGACGGTGGCGGCCACGTCCTCGTCCAGCTCGTCGTCGAGATCCGCGTCGTCCAGGTCCTCGTCCTCGAGCTCGTCGACGTCCTCCAGCTCGTCGAGGTCGAGGTCGTCGTCCAGCTCGGTGAGCTCGTCGTCCGCCTCGTCGAGGTCCGCCTCATCGGCGTCCTCGGCCTCGGCGACGGCCGCAGGAGCGGCCTCGCCCCCGGCCACGACCTCGTCGTCGGCCTCCTCGTCGAGCGCGACCTCGGCCTCCTCGTCGAGCGCGACGTCGGCCTCGAGGTCCTCGTCCTCGGCGTCGGCCACGAGCGCGGCTTCGTCATCGCCGACCTCAGACAGCGAGGTCTCGGCGGCCTCGGCGGCCTCCTCCGCCTCCGCATCCTCCTCCGCCTCGAGATCGGCCTCGAGGTCGAGCGGGTCGACCAGATCGAGGTCCTCGTCGACGTCGGCCTCGTCGTAGACGTCGCCCTCGTCGTCGTCGACGTCGGCCAGGCTGACCGCGGCGACCGCTGGCCCGGCGATCGGCGGGACGGGCGCGGCCTCGTGGACGGGCGCGCCCGTCGACGGCACTGCGCTCGCGGTGACCGGCAGCGGCACGTCGGCGGCTGTGGACGGCTCCAGGCCGTCGTCGAGCTCGTCCAGCTCGTCGCGAGTGGGGCGGGGCGGCCGGTTCCTGCGCCGCCGCTGCAGCGCGTCGAGCAGCAGCACCACACCGACCGCGATCGGGAAGCCCGCGACCACCGCGGCGGCGGCCGTCTTGACGACCCGGGTCTTGCGGATGACCGGCGTGCCCTCGGCGGAGAACGTGAGGTCAGGGTCCGCGCTGATCGCGGTCAGCTTGGCGACCGCGGTGTCCCGTTCGACGGTGGCGTCGGAGATGACCTTCTCGGCGTCGGCCACCTGCCCCTGCAGCGCCTGGACCTGGGGGAGCACCTCCTGCACGGCGACGATCTTGAGGTTGAGCGCGGTGATGGCGTCCTGGAACGCCTGTGCCTTCGCCGTCTCCCCTCCCGCCGCCGCCGCCACCTGGTTCTGGAAGAACCCTGACACCTGCGTCTTCCACGTCTTGAGGTCTTCCTCGGGCGTGCTGCTCTGCACCTGGGTGTAGAAGCCGAGCAGGTCGTCGTCGGCCTTGTCGATGGTGTCCTGGGCCGTCTTGATCTTGGCGTTGGCGGCATCGATGATCTTCTGGGTCGAGGTCGACTCCGGCGCCGTCAGGTAGTCGAGCGCGCCACTGGAGATGCCGAGGATCACGGCCTTGGCCGCGGTCGGCGACTTGCTCTTGGTCTGGTAGCCGAGCGTGAGCTGGCTGGAATCGCCGACCTGGGTGATGTTCATGTGCCGGATCTGCTGCAGTGTCAGCCCGGTGTCCTTCGACACCTTGGCCTGCACGGTCGGGTTGGCGGCCGCGGCCTTGAAGTCGGCCACCAGCTGCGCCACCTCCGCCGGCGACGACGAGACGTCGTGCGGCAGCTGCAGCGTGGCCGTAGTCCGGAACGCCTGGGGCTGTTGGACGGCGATGAGACCGGCCACGACACCGGCCACGGCCGGGATCATGATCAGCAACCACGCTCGCTTGCCGAGAACCTTGAGGTAGTCCTTGATCTCCACTGTCTTCTCCTCAGTTGCTGATCGCGCTGTCGTGCGCCGGCTGCCCGCCGGCCCGCAGGGCGTTCCTCTTGTCGATCCACCCGAACTTGCCCACCGCCGCGGCACAGGCCGCGAAGGCGAACAGGTACCAGAGCACGACCGCCTGTGACATCACGTTGGCGACCAGGCTCACGAGCACGAAGGCGACGAAGCAGCCGGCGAAGCCGACCGCCACCCCTCGTTGCCAGCCGGCACGGGCATCCCGCACGCCGCGGAAGGCGACCCGAGCCATGGCGATCAGGAGCAGGATGTAGGCCATCAGCCCGATCGCGCCGAGCTCGACGTACGCGCGCACGAAATCGTTGTGGGGCTGCTTGTTGCCGCCCGAGATCACCTCGGTCACCCGTAGGCCGATGCCGGTGACGGGGTTGTCGGCCGCAAGGTTGACGACCTGCGTCCAGTACGAGAACCGCCAGGCCAGGGAGTTCCCCTCGCCGGTGAGGGCCGTGCTCGGGCCGTTGTCAGCGGTCAGGTCGGAGAAGCGGTTGACGACGCTCGGGACGAACAACGCCACGCCGAGCCCCATGGCGATGAGCACCAGCAGCAGCTTCTTGCTCTGGAGCCATCCGACGACCAAGAGCCCGATGACGAGGGCCAGCCACGAGCTGCGGGTGTAGGTGAGGATCATCAGGGAGCCGAGGCCGACGAGCCCGGCCAGCATCGGGATCCGCCACCGCTTCGGCACGTGAGGATAGAGGGCGACGCCCATGATGATGATGAAGAGCAGGTAGCGGGAGAAGCCGTTGGCCTGGTCGAACGTGCCGCGCACCCGCTTGATGCCGTCCTGCAGCGCCGCCCGCTTGTCCATCAACGGCGAGCCGATGGCGTAGGCGCCGAGTGAGGCCAGCAGCGGGATGAGCGCCGAGCCCATCGCCGCGAACATGATCCGCTTGACCGCGGGGGGGTCGACGGCCAGGCGCTCCAGGACGATGGCCATCACGACGACGGAAAGGATGCGGGAGAACTCGACCGCGCTCAGGCCCTTCTGCTGCGAGGTGATCACGCTGAGGAAGCAGGCGACCGCGAAGAACATGAGCGGGAGCGTCAGCGTCGAGCTGATGCGCACGCCGCGATAGGCGCGGGCGGCCAGCCACAGGAGCGCCGCGGCCATGAACGCGAGCGAGATGACGCTGGACGGGTTGGTGATGGTCGTGCCCTGGCCACCGATCGCGTCGAGGCTGGAGCGGATGAAGAGACACGTCAGGACGAACAGCTCGAAGCGAGCCAGCGCCAGGTAGGCCAGGCCCAGGGCGGCGACGACGCCGACAGGTATCACGGCGAGCTTGACGTGGCCGGCGCCCGCCAGTGACGCCGTCGTGGCGGCCAGTGCGATGGCACCCAGGACCCCGGCGACCCAGAGGCCCTTGTCGGCCCGGGTGTAGTCGGTCGAGGCGCGGCGCCTCGCGACCTCCGCTGGGGCCGTGGCCTGCTCCTTCTCGCCCTCGGCGGAACGGGCGCCGGGAGACGGGACCGTCGCGGTCATGCAGCACCTCGGTCGGTCGGCCGCGCGGACGCGGCGACGGTCGGGTGGATGGGGACGGCCCGCTCGTGGTGGGCCCGGGCGACGGCGTCGAGGCGCTCCTCGAGCGCCGCGCACACGGCCCGGATCCTGGGGTCGATCTCCAGGGGGATCTTGGCCACGGATGCCGAGTCGCGCCGGTCGATGTGGGCGATGAGGTCGGAGTCGAAGCGCAGGTCGAGCAGGTTCAGCACGGGTTCGATGGCGTGGCGGGGGTCCTTGACGAGCCGGCGGTACGAGACCACCACGACGTCGGGACGGTCGGTCAGGTCGAGGTCGAACAGGAGCCGGTTGCGGACGTACCAGAACAGCGCCGAGGCCGACGCCGGCGTCATCTGCTCCCAGTCGAAGCTGCGGATCAGCTCCATCGTCTCTGGCCTGAGGCCTTGCGCCTGCCAGCGCTGAGGTGAGCGGCCGGCCGCGATGTCCGCCATGACGGTCAGGTTGTGGTCGCGGAACTTCGAGAGGGAGGAGCGGACGCGACCCTCCATCCCCCGGTAGGCCCAGATGGCCCGGGGTGGCATCGTCGTGCCCAGGCGGTCGAGCAGCTCGTCGGTCCGATGGCTGTCGCACAGTGGCTTGAACAGCGTGAAGCGAGCTCGGCTCTGGCCGACGACACGACGCACCGTGTCGATGCCCTTCAGCTCGTAGCGGTGGAACACGCGGCGGTCGTTCTCGTTGTGCACGGCGAACTCAGGCGAGCGCTCGAGGCCGCGCACGACCATGTTGGTGCCCGACCGCTGCACCCCGACCAGGAAGACCGGCGTCGACAGCCCCGCCTCGACACCGTGGGTCGAGCGCCACCAGAGCTTGCGGGCGGCGACGGGCGCGCGCTCGAAGATGTTGAGCTGGTCCTCCTCGACCAGCTTGCCGATGCCCTCCTCGCGGGCCCAACGGGCATGGCGACGCAGCTCGAAGCCGAGCCGGCTCAGACCTGAGCGGCCGTCGAGCAGCTCCGAGGTGCTCATCCGGGGGCTCCGGACAGCTCTGAGGCCTGCGCTGCGGGCACCTCGACCATCACCGGGCTGGTCCCGATGCCGGTGGCCCCGCCGGCCGTGGTCGTGGTCGACCCGAGGGCGCTGGCCCCGGTCGCCCACTCGGCCTGGACCGGAGCATCGGAGGCCCACGCCACGACGGTCGCCTTGTCGCCCTGCCGGGAGACGAAGCCCATGAGCCCCTTCGAGTCGAGCGGCTGCAGCGTCGCCCCGGTGGTGACCTTGACGAGCTGCTCGTAGGCGTTGGCGACGAGCCGGGGCGTGCCGTCAGGCTCGAGGAGGCCGAAGCGCTTCTCCTCGCCACCGGTGCCGTTGGGGTCGGCGGCCAGCGGCAGCCAGAGCACGCGGGCCACGCCGTAGGCCAACAGCTGGGAGACGGTCTTGGTGACCTCCTCCGAGAGCTGGGCCTCGGGCATCGAGTCGTCGACGTCGAACAGCCCGACCTCCCAGGCCTCGATCGGCATGGCGGCCGGGATCTTCGCGCGGACGAAGCTCACGAGCAGCGGTGCGGCGTCCCACCGCTCGTAGAAGTGCGTCTGGAGACGGTCGATCACGCCGTCGTTCGCCAGCCCGAGGGTCGCCTCGATGATGGCCTCGTTGTACTTCCACTTGTCGGTGGCCACGAGACCCTGGAGCTCGGCGACGGAGGTGATCTCCGGGTAGTCCTTGGTGCGCGAGCTGTGCCGGCGGGCGTAGTAGCGCTGGTAGGCCGCCAGCGCCTCGTCCGGCTTGTTCCGCGCCAGCAGGTCGACGACGATCCCGGTGCCCATCGTCGGGCTGGAGATCCCCGAGTCGAGGATGACCGCGTCGGGCTGCGCCTTGCGGATGACCTCCGCCGCGTGCGTGACGAGGGCGACGTACTCCTCCGGGGTCCCGGCCCACTGCGCCGTGTTGTTGACCTCGTTCTCGATGGCCCACTCCTTGACGCCGTGGGCGCCGTAGCGGGCGACGAGCGCGTTCAGGAAGGCGTCGTACTTCGCCATGTCGACCGGCGTGGTCGAGGCGGTCTTGCCCTTGGCGCCCCGAGCCTCTCCGATCTGGCCGCCGGTGGCCCAGCAGGAACCCACCCGGACCTTCAGCATGAGCTCCTGGCCGACCGACTCCGCCTGCGCGGTGGCCTCGTCGAGCTCGGACCAGTCGTACGTCCCTTCCGTGGGTTCGACGTCGCACCAGGTGGCCTCGTAGAAGGTGGCGCTGCCACCACCCAGCTTCGTGAGGTAGGGCTTGTAGGTGTCAAAGGCGACCCGGGCGTACTTCACGCCGACCGGGTGGCGGGTGACCGGCTGGCGCGCCGGCTCCGTGAGGACGACGCTGGGCGGCGGCGTCGCGGGCGCGTCAGAGCGCTTGTCACCACCGCTGGACGAGCACGCCGCCAGCGTCCCGACGGTCAGTGCAACGGCCACTAGCGGGCGGAAGGCGCTCCGAACCGGCACGTCGGGCACGCTACCGCCTACCAGTTTCGGGCTTAAGGGCGGGATCCGGCGTCACGGCGGAGAGTGGCGGTGACCCTCCCCGTCGGCCACTACGAGTAGCCGTAGCGCCGCAACGTGTCACGCTGCAGCGGCTCGACGGTGGCCAGCGCGGCCGGGTCGAGCTCGGTGCGCCAGGACTCGTTGTGGTCGGGGTACGAGAGACGCCGCAGCTCGGTCAGCCAGGTCCCCGTGGTGGCCAGGCCGGACCGGGCCGCGATGTCGGCCAGACGGTCGACCGGGCTGGCCACGAAGTCCTCGTAGGCGAGGGAGATCACCTGGCCCGCGGGCACGCTGTCGAGCCCGGACTCGATGGCGTGGACCTCCTCGACCCAGTGACGGGCCGCCAGCTCCCACGGGTCGCCGCCGTCGGCCTCCCACTGGTCGGTCGTCGAGCCGTACCAGAACACCCAGAAGCCGCGCCACCAGTTGACCTTGCGCAGCGAGCTGGCCACAGCCCGGCCGTCCCGGGTGAGGAGGACGAACGTGGCGTCGGGGAACGCCTCGACCAGCAGCGGGAGGCGGAGGTTGTTGGCGATCCGCTTGCAGAGGAGGCGCTGGCCACCGCCGAACCGCCGCACCTGGCCGAACGTCCGGCGAAGCGCGGCGACCGCCGCGGGCGTCGGCAGGTCGTCGGGCGGCGCGGCCTCGGGCAGACCACAGCGGGCGAACATCGACTCGCCCTCGGTGGGCATGGGCAGGAGCTTGTGGACGAGCGGCCGTCGCCCGTTGTAGACGTAGGCGTTGCCGCCTTCGCCCCCGAACCACACGGTCCGGCGGGCGGCCGGGAGGTGCGCGGGGACGCGGTTGAGCAACGAGACGGCCTCCCACCTCGGCAGCCGCTCGTTGTAGTTCGAGATGTAGCCGAGGTCCGGGTGGAGGGCGAGGCACTTGTACA
>JBKPRL010000117.1:0-4339 GCA_046734535.1 bacterium
CGGGCCAACGCGGTCGCCGAGCTCCTGCGCTCCGCGGAGACCGCATACGTGCTCGTCACCGCGCCCCGCCGCGACACGGTCGAGGAGGCCCGCTACTTCGCCCACCGCCTGGCCGAGGGCGGTACGCCGGCCGCAGCGGTCATCGTCAACCGCGTGCATCCCGACTTCGGCCCGTCGGCGGCGACCACGAGCAGCCGGCGATCGGCGCGGTCCGCGGCGATGGTCGAGCTGATCGAGAACCGGACCGAGCTGCAGGCGGTGACCGACGCCGAGTCGGCCGTGCTGACACCGCTCACGGCCGACCTGGGTGCGGTCCCGATGGCGACGGTCCCCCTCCTGTCGACCGACGTCCACGACCTCCAGGGCCTGGCCGAGATCGCCGACCTCCTCTTCGACCGCCGCTCCCCCTGACGCTCGGGCCGCCCGCCGGCGGCGGCCCGCTCGGGCGCGCTCCATGGCTTCTGGCGCGAGATCCGCTCGGCCGTGCGACGATCTCGCGCCAGAAGCGTGGAGGACGGCGGCCAGAAGGACGGGGCCAGAGGGACGGGGACGGAGGGACGGCGGATGGGTGGGCCCCGCTAACGTCGGGCGCCGTGCCGCACGTCCTGATCGCCGCCGACGCCGACTGGCTCATCGACGACGTCCGGTCGGCGCTCGAGGGCCCGGACACCACCTTCGCCATCTGCCGCACGGGCCAGGCGGTCACCGTGGCCGCCACGCAGCAGCCGCCGGACCTGGCCATCCTGGACCTCCAGATCGGCAACATGGGCGGCATGGCGGTCTGCATGACGCTGCGGCTCGACGAGTCCGGGGGGCGGCTGCCGCACATCCGGGTGTTGATGCTGCTCGACCGTGTGGCCGATCTGTTCCTCGCCCGCCGGGCAGGGGCCGAGGGCTGGCTGATCAAGCCCCTCGACTCCTTGCGCCTGCGCCGTGCCGCCACCGCCATCATGGCCGGGGGCACGTTCTACGAGGGCCTGCCGGCCGACGCTCCGGCCGTCCCGCCCGCCGAATCGCCCCGTGGCGACGAGGTGCCGGCCGGGTAGCATCGCTCGGCGCACTCCGGGGAGTAGCGCAGCTTGGTTAGCGCGCCACGTTCGGGACGTGGAGGCCGGGAGTTCAAATCTCCCCTCCCCGACTGCTCGGCGGCCACCGATCCCGGTGGCCGTCCGACGCGAGGGGGCACCGATGGCGCGTCCATGCGAGAGGGAGACGCCGGCCGAGCTCGAGATCCACACCGAGCCTCGAGCACCGGAGCGCGACCCGACCCTCGGCATCCCGGTCGCACGCTCGGGGCGCAACCGCCCCCGACACCGCCTGGTGACGATGGGCGGCTCGATCACGCAAGGGTTCATGAGTGGTGCGATCTTCCGCACCGACCTCTCGTGGCCGGCGATCGTCGCCGACGAGCTCGGCTTCACGCGGTTCCGCTACCCCACCTATGAGCCGCTCGACGGTCCGGGCGGCATCCCGCTCGACCTCGAACGCCTGGCCCGGTTCATCGACCGCACTGCGGGACCGACCCTCAGCTGGAACGAGGTGCTCGGTACGGCCCGGCGGCTCCGCGGCTACATGGACAAGATCGAGGACTACTGGGAGCGGGGCCCGGGCAGCACGCTGCCACCCACCGGCCCGGTCTTCCACAACCTGGCCGTCTACGGGTGGGCGCTGCTCGACGCGCTCACCCTGGACGCCGACCGGCTCCAGGCCCGCATCGCCGCCCATCCGCCACGCGACAACATCATCGAGCAGGTCGTGGAGAGCGACAACGATCGGGCCGGCCTCGTGGTCGCCCAGCGGGCGCGGGCGGCCGACGGGACGGCGCGCACGGTCCTGGAGGCCGCGGCCTCCCTCGGCGAAGAGGGAGCGAGCGGTCAGCCCGGGATCGAGACGCTGGTGGTCATGCTCGGTGCCAACAACGCGCTCGGCGCGGTCGTCCACCTGGACGTCTGCTGGAGCTCGGCCGACTACCTGGACCTGACCTTCGACGAGCGGCTCGCAGCCGCGGCGTCGTTCACCGTGTTCCGACCCTCGCACTTCGCGGCGGAGTGGGCCGAGCTGGTCCAGGCGATCCGCGCCGTCCGGGCCCGCCACGTGATCGTGGCGACGGTGCCCGCCGTGACCATCCCGCCGGTCACCCGAGGCGTCGGGACCAAGGTCCGGCCCGGGTCCCGCTACTTCCCCTACTACACGCGTCCCTGGATCACCGACCTGGACTTCGACCCACGCCGCGACCCCCACCTCACCGCGGACCTGGCGAGGGTCATCGACTCGGCCATCGACGCCTACAACGAGACGATCATCGGCTCGGTCCGGACCGCGCGCAACGAGGGCCTGGACTGGTACCTGTTCGACCTGGGCGGCCTGCTCGACAGCCTCGCCACCCGGCGCTACGTCACCGACCCCGACGCCCGGCCGCCATGGTGGGAGCCCTACCCGCTGCCGCCCGAGCTGCTCGCCCTCGACCCCGTGCCCACCACCCGGTTCTTCCACTCCGGACCCCAGGGAAGGACCGACGGCGGGCTGTTCGCCCTCGACGGCGTGCACCCGACGACCATCGGCTACGGGATCATCGCCCAAGAGGTCATCCGGATCATGGACGGCGCGGGCGTCACCTTCACCGGGCCAGGCGCCGGCAGGAAGGCCCGGCCGTCACCGGTCACGGTCGACTTCTCCCGCCTGGTGGCCGCCGACACCCTCATCTCGGACCCGCCGACGTCGGTCATGTCGACGCTCGACCTGGTCGGCTGGCTGGACCAGGTGCTCGACTGGGTCCACCGCGTCGTCCCCTTCGGCCGCTGACCGGGCGCGAGCCCGCGCCTCCGCAGGGTGGGGCCCCTACCCTCCCGAGATGCACCTGGCCGAGCTGCAGGACCTGATGGAGCGCACCTACGGCACCCGCGACCGGGAGCGGGGCATGCCCGCCGCGGTCGCGTGGCTGGCCGAGGAGGTCGGGGAGCTGGCCCAAGCGCTGCGCAAGGGCTCGGTCGACGAGCAGCGCGACGAGTTCGCCGATGTGCTCGCCTGGGTCGCGACGCTGGCCAACATCGCCGGGATCGATCTCGACGCGGCGTTGCGACGCTTCGCGGGCGGATGCCCCAAGTGCGGCGGCATCCCGTGCCGCTGCGGGAGAATCGACGGGTGACCGACCCGTCCCGCCCCGCGGCCGGCGACGTGCGGGCGGTCGAGCTGCGCGACGCCGTCGAGGCGCTCGGCGGCCGTGCCGACCGCCGCGCGGCCGAGATCGGGGAGCTGCGCCGGCTTCCCGCCGACCTGTCCAGCGCGCTCGTCGACACCGGCCTCGGGCGCGCCTGGGCGCCGGCCCGCTACGGCGGGCTCGAGCTGTCGGTGCTCGACGTGCTGGACGCGCTCGAGTCGCTGGCCACGTTCGAGGCCGGCACGGCGTGGTGCGCGATGATCGCCGCCACCACCTCCCTCCTCGGCGGCTACCTGCCGGAGCCCTGGGCCGAGGAGATCTACGGCGACCCGCGGGCCATCACGGGCGGCCACGCCGCACCCCAGGGCCGCGCCCGGCCGGTCGAGGGCGGCCTGCTCGTCAGCGGGCACTGGCAATGGGGCTCGGGCGCGTTCCACTGCACGTGGATCGGCGGCGGCACGCTCGTGGTGGACGGGACGGGCACGCCCACACCTCGCGCCGACGGCCTCAGGGCCCCGTTCGTCATATTCGCGCCGAGTCAAGTCGAGCTGCTCGACACCTGGTACACGATGGGGCTCCGCGGCTCGGGAAGCACGGACTACGCGGTGCGCGCGGCGCTCGTCCCCGAGGGTCGGTGGGCCGAGATCGTCGGGCAGGAGCCCGTCGCCGACGGCCCGCTGTACCGGTTCCCGTTCTTCGGGGCGCTCGCCCTCGGCGTCTGCTCCGTCAGCCTCGGCCTCGCCCGCCGCGCCCTCGACGAGGTGGTCGAGCTGGCCGCGGGCAAGCGCTACGCCTTGAGCACGCGACCCATGGCCGCCCGGCCGGCCGTGCAGGCCGATGTCGCGCGCGCGGAGGCAATGCTCCGCTCCGCACGCGCGCTCGTGCGCGACACCGTGGCGGAGGCGTGGGCCGCGGCCTGCGACGGTCACCCCCTCGGCACCGAGCACCGCCGCCTGCTCCGCCTCGCCGCGACCAACGCTACGACGCAGAGCGTGACGGCGGTCGACTCGCTGTACCGGCTCGCCGGCGGTACCGCGGTGTACGAGTCCAGCCCGCTCGAGCGGCTGCTGCGGGACGTCAACGTCGCCAGCCAGCACGCGATGGTCGCCCCGCGCACGTACGAGCTGGTCGGCCGCATGGCCCTCGGCCAGTCCACCGACATCGCCCAGCTCTGACCCGGAG
>JBKPRL010000118.1:0-26552 GCA_046734535.1 bacterium
CTGAGCCGCCGAGGGGCAGCCTGGTGCGCGGTCGGGCCGGCCGGCCGGCCGGTTGCTTCCTCAGCAAGGTTGTCACGCATCGTCCCGGTTGTCGGACGAAACGCTGCCTACCTCCCGAGCGCAGCGGAGGCCGGCTCGGCCGGCGCACCGCGGCGCGGCCTGACGTATTGCCGAGCGCAGCGAGTAGGAGCCAGCCGAAGCGCAGCGGAGGCTGGCGACGCAGAGTCAGTTGGAGCGCAGGCGACCCAGCAGGCGCAACAGCTCGAGGTACAGCCACACCAGGGTGACGAGCAGCCCGAGGCCGGCGAACCATTCCATGTACTTGGGGGCGGCACCGCGCACGCCCCGCTCGATGAGGTCGAAGTCGAGCAGCAGGTTCAGTGAGGCCAGACCGGCGGCCAGCACGCTGAAGCCGATCCCGAACCATGAGTTGTTGGTGGCCGACAGGAAGGAGATGTTGTGACCGAAGAGGCTCAGGACGAGCGCCAGCAGGTAGAAGGCCGCGAGCCCGAGCGTGGCGCCGATGACGACGCTGCGGAACTTGTCGGTGACCTTCACGACACGGAACCGGTAGAGGAACAGCATCACGAAGAAGACGCCGAGGGTGGCGCCGACGGCCTGCACCACGATGCCGTCCCACTCGGCGTTGTACGCGGCCGAGATGGCACCGACGAAGACGCCTTCGGCCAGCGCGTAGACCGGGGCGAGGAACATGGAGAGCGTCGGCTTGAAGGCGCAGGCGATGACGGCGCCGAACCCGATGAGCACGGCGATCAGGCTCCAGCTGGGGAAGCCGGTGACCTGACCGGCCTGGACGTCGACGAGGTTCCAACCCCAGACGGCGGAGATCAGGAGCAGCACGAACAAGAAGCCGCTCTTGGCGATGGTCCCGTCGAGGGTCATCGGGCGGTAGGCGCGGTACGGCGAGATCGGTCCGTCGCTGATGCCGGCCTGGGTGCCCGGTCCCGGCGGCGGCAGCGCGTAGCCGGCGCCGCTCGCTTCGGCGGTGGCCTTCTCGAAGGCCTTGTCGGTCAAGACGGGGTTCGCCACGTTGTGCCTCCTGGGGCCTGGTGGGCGCTACGCGCACAACGCTAGACGAGGGTTCCTGGTTCCCGGCGTCCCCCGATGGGGAGTCGCTCGCAGGGCCGGGCGGAGCTCAGGTCCTCGAGGCCGCCTGCTCCTTGAGCCGGCGGTAGTCCAGCTTGCCGTTCGCCGCCCGGCCGACGGTGGCCACCACGATGACCTGCTTGGGGGCCTTGAACGCCGCCAGGTGCGCCTTCACGTGGCTGATGAGCTGGTCCGGGACGACGGTCGCGCCCGGCACCGGCTCGACGAGGGCGGTCACGGCCTCGCCGAAGCGCTCGTCCGGGAGGCCGAGGACCGCAGCATCGGCGACGAAGGGGTGCTGCTTCAGCACCTCCTCGACCTCCTCGGGATAGACCTTCTCACCGCCGGTGTTGATGCACTGGCTCCCCCGGCCGAGCAGCTTGACCGTCCCGTCGGCCTCGACCTCCGCCCAGTCCCCGGGGATCGAGTAGCGGACGCCGTCGATCACTGCGAACGTCGCGGCCGACTTCTCGGGGTCCTTGTAGTACCCGACCGGCGTCCGCCCCCGCAGCGCCACACGGCCGAGCTCGCCCGAGCCGGGCTCGACGTCGCGCCCGTCGTCGGTCAGCACGCGGGTGTGCGGTCCGAGGCGGAAGCGGGCCGTGGCCGAGGACCCGTCCGCGGTCGTGGTCGCGTTGGCCATGGCGATGGCCTCCGACGACCCGAGCGAGTCGATCATGATCAGGCGCGGGTTGTGCCGCAGCAGGCCGGCCTTCGTCTCGGCGCTCCACATCACGCCCGAGGAGACGATGACCCGCAGGCTGGAGACGTCCCAGCGCCCGGGTTCGGCGTCGAGCGCACGGAGCATGGGCTTGGCGAACGCGTCCCCGACGATCGACAACGACTTCACCCGCTCCCGCTCGCAGGTGTCCAACAGCTCGACGACGTCGAAGCTGCGGCCGGCCAGCGTCACGACCGATCCCGCCAGGCACAGGTTCCACATCGCGTTGAACGCGCCGGTGCCGTGCATCAGAGGCGCGGCCGGCAGGTTCACCGGCCCGGGCCGGGTCAGGCGCTCGGCCAGCGCATCGGCCGACGGCTCGGGTGGGAAGGGCTGCCGGGACGCGGCGTCGAGGCTGCCGATCACGTCGTCCTGGCGCCACATGACCCCCTTCGGGAGCCCGGTCGTGCCGCCCGTGTAGAGGAGGTAGAGGTCGTCGCCGCTGCGGCCCCACGGCGCGACCGTGCGGCCCGTTGCCGACGCGGCCGCCTCCTCGTAGGGGATCGCCCACGGCGGGCACCCCGGCGCGCCCTCCTCGGCGACGTGGAGCCACGTGCGGACGTCCGGGACGCGAGGCCGCACCCGTTCGGCGTGCTCGGTGAGGGAGCCGTGGAAGACGACGGCGACGGCGTCGGCGTTGCTCCACAGGTAGACCAGCTCGTCGTCTCCGTAGCGGTAGTTGGTGTTCACGGGCACGAGCGCGGCTTTGTAGATGCCGAACATCGACTCGAGGTACTCGGGGCAGTTGTAGAGGTAGTGCGCCACCTTGTCCTGCGGTGTGGCGCCCGCAGCCAGCAGCGTGGCCGCGATGCCGTCGGCCCGGCGGTCCATCTCGGCCCAGGTCGAGCGCCGGCCGCCCTGGACCTGCGCGGGAGCGTCGGGAAGGTGGTCGGCCACCCATTCCCAGATGTCGGCGAAGTTCCAGCCGGCCATGGCCGTCGACGGTACCGCCTCGCCCGTCCGGCGAACCCGCCTCGCTGCCCCTGCGCCACGGCGCGCCTGCGCTCCGGCGAGCGTACGGTCGCCCCGTGGACTTCGTGCTTCCTCCTGAGGACGACCCCCGCCGCGCCGAGGTGCGGGCGTGGCTGGCCGACCACCCGCACCCGACCGGGCGGCAGCTGGCTGAGGCCGGGCTCGTGGCGCCCCACTGGCCGGCGCCGTACGGCCTCGGAGCGGATCCCGTGCACCAGCTCGTCGTCGACGACGAGCTCTCTCGCGCCGGCGTGCGGCGCCCCGTCAACCCGATCGGCATCGGCTGGGCCGGGCCGACCATCCTGTTCGCCGGCACGCGGGACCAGAAGGAGCGCTACCTGACGCCCATGCTCGCCGGAGAGGAGTTCTGGTGCCAGCTCTTCAGCGAGCCGGGGGCCGGTTCGGACCTGGCCGGCCTCGGGACGCGGGCGGTGCGAGACGGCGACGAGTGGGTCGTCAACGGCCAGAAGATCTGGACGAGCGGCGCGCAGCTGGCCCGTTTCGGGATCCTGATCGCCCGGACCGATCCGGACGTGCCGAAGCACAAGGGGATCTCGTACTTCATCTGCCCGATGGACGCCCCCGGCATCGAGATCCGACCGATCACGACGATGACCGGCGTGCCCAGCTTCAACGAGGTGTTCTTCACCGACGTCCGCATCCCGGCCGCCAACCTCGTCGGCGACGTCAACGACGGCTGGCGCCTGGCCAAGGTCACGCTCGGCAACGAGCGGGTCTCGCTGTCGAGTGGGGGTGTGCTCTGGGGCGCAGGTCCCACTGCGCTCGACCTCCTCGAGGCCGTGCGCGCGGCCGGCCCGGTCGGGGACCCGATCGCACGCCAGCGCCTGGCCGGGATCTACATCGAGCACACCGTGTTGGAGCTCATCCGCCTGCGAACGCTCACGGCCCGCCTCAAGGGCGAGCAGCCCGGGCCGGAGGCCAGCGTGCGGAAGATCCTGGCCGACGAGCACGGCCAGCACGTGATGGCCGCGGCCCGCGACCTCGTCGGGGCGTGGGCGATGGTCACGGGAGGCGACGGCCTGGCGCGGCCGGCCGAGAGGAAGGGCAGGGGCGAGATGGACCCGAACCTGAGCCCGGACAAGCCCGAGCCCGACCTCCGCGACCGCGACTGGTATTCGGGCTTCCTGTTCTCCCAGGCCCTCACCGTCGGCGGCGGGACCGGTGAGGTGCAGCGCAACATCGTCGCCGAGCGTGTGCTCGGCCTGCCCCACGACGTCGACGTCGAGGCCGGCCGGTCCTGGGCCGAGGCCCGCACCGCCGCCCTGGGCTGACCGCCGCGCCGCGTACGGGCTGGCCACGGCCGCCGAGCGCCGACACGCGTGAGTTGGCTACGTTGCGAGACCTGACGCGATCCCAGGAGGGTCTGATCCATGGCCGAGACCAAGGTGGGGGGCAACCCCGTCCACACCTCAGGTGACCTCCCGGTGGAGGGCCAGGCGGCCCCCGACTTCACCGTCGTCAAGAGCGACCTGTCGTCGATCAGCCTCGGAGACCTCAGCGGCCAGCGCGTCGTGCTCAACATCTTCCCGAGCATCGACACGGCGACGTGTGCGGCGAGCGTCAGGCGGTTCAACGAGGTCGCGTCCAGCCTCGACAACACCACGATCCTCAACGTCTCCATGGACCTGCCCTTCGCGCAGTCGCGCTTCTGTGGTGCCGAGGGGCTCGCCAACGTGGTCAACGGGTCGGACTTCCGCGACGGCAGCTTCGGCCAGGCCTACGGCGTGCGCCTGGTGGACGGCCCCCTCACCGGCCTGTTCGCCCGAGCCGTGGTCGTGGTCGGAGAGGACGGCACGGTCCAGCACGTGGAGCTGGTGCCCGAGATCGCCCAGGAGCCCGACTACGACGCCGCCCTGGCCGCGCTCGCATAGACCACCACCCGGCCGATCGGGGCGATGGCGTCGACCTGCCCGGTTGACCGTGCGGAGCCGGGTTGCTACATCGTACGGATGGCTCGCGCACCGACCCGCCCCGCTGGCGCCCAGGACTTCGACATCGACGCCTTCAAGTCGAGGTCGACCCCGGTGACGCTGGACGGCATCGACCTCCACGACTTCGTCGACCACCCCCTCGACCCGTCGACGTTGCGCTGCCTGCGGTACATGCACGACGTCGAGTACCACACCGTGCTCTACCTGCGGGACCTGCTCGTCACGCCGGCCCACCGGGACCCGACGGTGACGACGTTCCTCACCCTGTGGAACGTCGAGGAGATGTACCACGGTGATGCGATCGGCGCCGTGCTGGCGGCGCACGGTGAGCGGGCGGGCCGGGACCGGGTCAGCGAGACCCGGCAGCGGTTGGGTGCCTTCGACCGCATCGCGCCGGCCGCGCATGCCATCGGCTCGATCATCGTGGGGCCAGCCTGGACCGCAGTCCACATGACGTGGGGCGCCGTGAACGAGTGGACGGCGCAGGCCGCGTACGCCCGGCTGGGCCAGATCGCCGACCATCCGACCCTCAGCGCCCTGCTGGCTCGGATCATGCGCCAGGAGGGGCGCCACGCCGACTTCTACGCCCGGCAGGCCGAACGCCGCCTGCGCGACGACGCCAAGGCCCGTTGGCTGACCCGCACGGCGCTGCGGCGCTGGTGGGCCCCGGTCGGCTCCACCCTCCTGCCTCGCCGCGAGGTGTCCTTCCTGGCCAGCCACCTGTTCACCGGGGACGAGGGTCGGGCCATGACCCAGCGCATCGATCGCCGCCTCGACCAGCTTCCGGGGTTGGGCGGGCTCGAGCTCACGACCGGCGCGGCGCAGCGCCTGATCGCGGCCTGAGGTGTTCGGGCGGGCGCTGCTCGGTGCCGGTTCGCTGCTCGTCCTGCTGAGCGCCTGCGGCGGCGGTGGGGGATCGGCGGCCGACACGACGACTCCCGGCTCCTCGACCCCGCTCGACACCACGCCCACGACGCTCGCCGCCGTCACGCTCGCCCCGACCACGACACCGCTCACGGCGCCGCCCCCGCCAAGTCCCACGACGGCCGCCGCTCCGACGACGCTCCCGCTCGCGACCGCGACCTTCGTCGGGCTGGTCGTCGGCGGCAGCGGTGGAGGTGTCGGCGAAGGTCAGACCGACACGCTCAGCGAGGTGGTCCGCGAAGAGGACGGATCCTGCGCGGGCTGGGACGGCCCCGGCGGCGGTTGGACCGCCGGCGTCAAGGACGGCGGAGAGGTGAAGATCTTCGCCGAGTCGAAGGGCGGCGACGCGCTCGCCACCGGGCACCTCGGCCCGGGCACGGCGGTCGACGTCGACCCGCCCAACGAGCAGTGGCAATGCGAGCTCGGCTTCACCATCGATGCGGTGCCGAAGTCCGAGCACTACTTCGTCGAGGTGGGAGGGCTGCCTCGCGTCGAGGCCCGCCCCGGTCCGGGTGGGGCGCTCGTCATCCCTGTCAACACCCAGGCCAGCGCCGACCGGCTGAGCGCGTGCGTCGACGAGCAGCTGCCGGACTCCGTCGGGGAGTGGAGCTCGGTCGGCCAGTACTGGTCGCAGGGCTTCCCGAGCATCTGCTCGGCCGGCCTGCGGATCACGGAGGTCGAGCGCGTCTGCCGACCGCCGGACATCGCGTCCGACCGTGTCGTCGGGGTGCTGGCCGCCAGCGACAAAGCGGTGCTCGAGGACGGAGACGGCCTCCAGGTCGACGTCACGACCCTCGATCCGGGCACCCTCGTCATCGCCCAGGTGTCGACGGCCTACCCGTGCGGCTGAGCTCTCGACACGCCTGGTGGGGCTCCGCGGCGCCCGGGCACCGTCAGGGGCACTGGGGCGAGTAGTCGCCCGACGTGAGCGCGCCGCCGACTGCGGCGTCCCACTCGTCCCGGGCGAGCGGGCGGCCGACGATGGCGCAGATGTCGCGCTTCGTGTCGCGGTCGACGGCCCAGGTGTAGGCGTGGCCTTGGCCGTCGACGCCGACGACCTCGGTGTCCGTGCCCCCGAGGTACGTCACGGCCCCGGTCAGACCGCCGAGCGCCCGCCCCAACCGCCGCCGGGTGGCCGCCTCCGCGACCTGGACGGTGACCGGACCGGCGGGGTCGTCCCGGCCGGCCACGGCCAGCAGCTCTTCGTCCGACCCGAGCAGGGCCACCGCGGCGACGCGACGCTGGTCGACCGGGAACACGATCGGCTCGCCCCCGTAGCCGACGTCCCAGATGAGCGCCCGCCCGGGCGTGGCGTCACTGGCGGGATCGGCGCCGGTGACGGGATCGAGCCCGGCGGCGAGACGATGGTCGCCCAGGCTGAGTGCGGTGACCTCGACGGGCTCACCGCCGAAGCGGACGTCGATGGCGGTGCCGGAGCCCAGCCGGTCGCCCTGACGGAGGTACCGGGCGACCGCGCCTTCGCCGCCGCCGACCGCGATGTCGCCGGCATCGGACACGGCCAGCGTGCCGACCGGGTCGATGGTCCGGTCGAGCTGGCTGGCCGCCACCCGGGTGCCCGTGCGGGCGTCGCAGACGGCGGTGGCGCGGTCGCTCGTGCGGAGCGCGGCCACGAGCGTGCGTCCGGGGCTCGTCGCCACGAGGTCCGTGGCGCACAGCGGGTCGAGCGCGACGGCTGCCCCGGTCGAGGTGTTCCACAGCGCTGCTCCCCCGGACCCGACGGTCAGCGCGCGGGTACCTCCGGCCAGGAGCTCGACGCGATCGACCGTGCCCACGGTGACCTGGTGGTGCGCTCCACCCGCCGCGGTCACGTCCAGGCGGTCCCCCCGCACGCGGGCCAGCGCCCCGCTCCCCGTGTCGTAGGCGGACGGGCCGCCGGCCGGGGAGATCTCCCGCCGGCCGGCGTCGTCGGTGATCGGGTCGAGCTGCCAGATGGAGACGGAGGGTCCCCAGCCGGCGCTGGCCACCGTGGTGCCGTCCGCCGACATGGCGACGGCCTGGGCGTTCGTGTCCTCGGCCACCGACACGTGCTGCAGCACGAGGGCGTCCCAGACGTCGAGCGATCGACCGACCGTCACGACCCGGCAGCCCGTCGCCGGCGAGCACGTGCCGCTCCAGGCGATGGCGTTGACAGGCTCGGGGACGGCGATCACCCGCTGTCCGGTGGTCAGGTCCCAGATGGCGAGGCGGCCGCCTCCCATCGCGACGAAGCGGCCGGTCGGATCGACAGCGGTCACGCCCGTCGCCCCGGCGTCGCGCGCCCGGACCCCGCCGGTGGCGGGATCGACGAGCGTCGTGCCCGTGCCCGTCACCACGAGCAGGGACGTGCCGTCGGCCGAGAGGACGGCCCGCGTGACGCCGTCCGCGTCGACGCCGGCCACCGTGACCGGTGGCGCGGCCTCCAGCTGACCGCCGATCATCGACCAGCGGGTGAGGGCGAGGCCGGAGCCCATCGTGCCGCCCGTGCCCGTCGGTCCAGCCGAGTCGAGCCCGACGATCGCCGAGCCGTCCTCGGTGGCGGCCACCATGGCCGCTGAGGGTCCCGCCGCCCGTGCCCGCTCGGCGCCGGTCCGCGCGTCCACGATGGCGAGGCCACCGACGGCGAGCGGGAAGATCGCAGTGGTCGAGGTCAGGACCGGCGCGGCGGTCGTGCCGGCGTAGGACGCCAGCCGCCGGCCGTCGGTGAGGTCCACCAACCCGACCTGATCCCCGTCCCGGACCACGGCTCGCGCCTGATCCGGGCGTAACGCGACGACGGCGGTTGAGCCGCTCGGCGCGGTCGCACCGGTTTCGCCGGCGCCCGTGCCATCGCCCGCGGGCGCCGTCGCCCCGGACGCGGGCAGGACGGTCAGTGGCTGACCGGCATCGCCCACGGCCAGGTCCGAGGAGCCCGCGACGAAGGCCACCGGACCGGCGGGCGCCGCAGCCTGCGTGGGCGGCGTGCGGCCGCCACCGAGCTGCCAGCGCAGGGCCGTCGGCGCAGCCTGGCCACCGGGGGCGACCGCCAGCGCGGTCGCCGCCAGCTGGCGGCCGTCGGCCGAGAAGGCCAGCCCGCGGATGCTCGTGAGCGCACCGGGCGCCGAAGGAGCCGACAGGATGGTGTCGAGGCGCGAGTAGCGCCCGATGAGCATGCGGCTCGAGCGGAAGCGGTCCGATCCGGCGTCCTTGTCCAGCCCCGCGGCGGCCAGCGACAGGAGCAGCGCGCGGTCGAGCGCGCTGGCCGGTTCGTCGAGGGCCTCCAGCCCGACCTGGCGGGCGATCGCCTCCCGGGCCCGACGGTCGGCGCGCTGCGCGTTGCGGACGGCCGCGATCGCGGCCGCGGAGGCCAGCAGGGCGAGCACGACCACGACGGTCACCGCGGCCTTGGCCAGGCGACGGGCCCGCCGGTGGAGGCGGACGTCCTCGCTCTCGAGGTCGTCCGGCGCGACGCCCCGGATGGTCGAGGCGACCAGTGCGACCGCGCCGCGGAAGCGGGACAGGTGGAGGGAGAGGTCCGGCGTGTCGCGCGCCCAGCGCAGGTCGTGGTACAGCGGTTCCTCGGTGAACCTCCCGCGGAGCGCGGGCAGGACGGCCGTCGACCCCGGCGTGAAGTCGTTGGTGGCGTCGTCCCAGGCGATGTCGCCCCCGGTGACGACGAGCAGCAGCGCTTCGGTGCCCCGGGTGTCGCACCAGTGCGAGACCTCCTTGTTGACCCACGCCGACGCCGCCGATTCCGGGGAGGCGAGGACCACCAGGTACCGAGACTGGTCCAGCTTGGTGACGATGGTGCTCCACAGGTGGGGCGTCAGTGCGAGATCCGACTGGTCGCGGAACACGGCCATGGCCCGCAGCCGGTACCACGGCCGGGCGAGGCGCTCCAGTCCGTGCTCCAGCGCCGGGGCGAGCACGCCGTCGGCCGCATGGCTGTAGGAGATGAACGCGTCGTAGGCCATCGGGTCACTCCCCTTCGGTGACACGGCCGCGCGCGGGGTCGATGATCGCCACCGCGGCGCCCATCGTCCTCGCCCGTTGGACGAAGTCCCAGGTCCCACCAGGCCCATCGCCCCGGGCGCCGTCCCACACGGCCAGGGCCCGCAGCCGAGGGGCGGCGGCCTGGGCGGCGTCCAGCAGCCAGTCGTTGTTGCGCTCGAAGGCCTGCTCGTCGGAGTCCACCGGGCCGAGCTCGTCGGCCTGGAACCGGGTCGGGCAGCGGGCCCGCAGCGTCCGGTAGCGCTCCTCCCAGTCGGTGCCGGGCAGGCGCACCGAGCCCGGGACGAACTCCTCGTCGGGCAACGCCACCAACAGCCAGACCTCGGCCCCCAACAGGAGCGCCTGCTCCGCCGCCATGATGTCGGCGCCGCGGGCCCCGCCCGTGACGACGAGCGTGCCCGGCCCCACCTTCCAGCTACGGAGCACCTCGCGGATGGCCTGGGTCACCGGCGCTTCGGCCGAGGCCGGGAACCGTGGGTTCGGGCGATCCGGTTGGTCGATCATGTGACCGGCGACCGCGACCGCCTGCTGCAGGAACGGGATGGTCCCGCGGTCGGGCACCGGCACTCCTAGAGCGTGACGGTCAGGTGGCCGTCGTCGCCGTAGACCGCCTGGATGCCGGCGCGCTGCTGCTCGGCTGCGTCGGACCACCGACGGGTGGTCTTCGAGAGGTAGTTGAAGTACACGGTGGGCAGGGTCGCCGCGCCCGGGCGGCCGAGCAGCTCGATCGCCTCGGCGTCGGGATGGTGGAAGTGGTCACCGTTGGTCGAGACGACGAACCGGTCGCAGCGCAGCAGGTCGAGCAGCTCGCGGGTGAGGTTTCCGGCGCTGCCGTGGTGGGCGAGCTTGAACACGTCGACGTTGACGGTCGAGGTGCCGAACCGGTCGGCCAGCCCGCTCAGCGCGTCGACCATCACGCGGGAGTGGGCGTCGCCGCCGAGCAGGAGGCGCTTCCCCTCGATCTCGAGGAGCACGGCGATGCTCGATCCGTTGGCGACCGCGCGATCGCTGCCCAGCTTCGAGGGCGCAGGTCCCCGCTCGCCCGGCTCGCCCCGCTCGGCGACGGCGGGCTCGTCCGGTGGGTCGTAGCGACCGCGCTGCTGCAGGCGCGACGCGACCGCGGCTCCGTCGCCGGGGGCGAAGCCGGCCTTCGTCAGCGTCGCCCGCCACTCCCGCCGCAGCAGGTCGAGCTCGACCGGCGTCGGCGAGAGGATGGTCAGCTGCGCCCCGCCGGGCAGGTCGATCGGATGGTCGAGGTCGCGGGTCACGGCCTTGCCGCCGGAGATCGTGTTCCAGGCTCGATCCGTGAGCAGCTGCGTGAGGAACTCACCTTGCAGCGGACCCCGCTCGCCGTCCCCCGACGGGGAGTCCGCGGCGCCCTCGGCCGCCGACACCTGCGGCCAGCCGTTGAACCACACGTCGTCGATGTCCAGGCCGAGGTCGTGATCCTGGAAGAGGATCAGCGAGCCGTCGATGTGGTCGGCGTCGATGTGGGTGACGATGGCCAGCTCGAAGTGGCGGGCCGCGGCGCCGAGCCCGGCGAGGTGGCTCCGGAGGCCCCCGGCGTAGGTCGGCGCCGGCCCGCCGTCGATGAGGATCCGGTGCTCGGCACCGGCCGGCCCGTAGGTGATGACGAGCGCGTCGCCGTGCGCTGCGGGCAGGACGTCCAACGTCACGGTCATCGGCTGGTGCTCCGGCTGGTCGTGGTCATGCACTCCCGTCCTCGGAGGTGGTCATGGGTTGAGCGGGCGGCCGGCCACCGGCTGGCTCAGCTGGGCCAGCGCCGAGCACAGGTCGTCGTGCAACGGGTGCGTCGGGAGCGTCAGCTGGACGAGGTCCTCGAGGTGTTCGACCACCGAGCCCCGCTCGCGGGCGCTCGAGCGCAGCCGGAAGCCGGCCTGGTAGGTCCGGCCCAGCCGCTCGACGTCCAGCTCCCCGAGCACGAGGCCGGCGGTGAGGATGCGATCACCGCGCTCGAAGCGCTGCCAGCGCAGCTCCTCCGCCATCCGGGGGTGGCCGAAGGTGTCGCCGACCGGGGTGGTCAGCGTGAGCACGGGTCCCTCCTCCGGCGTTCCCTCCGTGACCACGGCGGAGATCGAGTACTGCTCGACCCACTCCGGGTCCGACTCCACCGGCAGCAGGGAGAGGAGGTGGTAGAGCTGGACCCAGTTGTTGCGCTGGTACCCGTCGTCGTTCAGCCGCTCCGCCTTGGCGTAGCTCTCGATGGCCAGGCGGAGGTGGGCCACGCGCTCCTCGCCCTCCGCCATCGTCGCGCAGCGCTTGTGGAAGCTGCCGAACAGGCTCCACCGCTCGTCGGTCGGCCCGACGGCCAGCGCCTGCTGCAGCCAGCGTTCGGCCTCGTCGACCCGCGGCCGCACCTCGTCGAAGGTGTTGCGACCGCGCCGAACCCGGCCGTGCGCCCAGCGGACGAGCATGTTGCCCGTCTGCTCCATGGCCCGGAGTGGGACCTCGCGACCGCCGAGGCGGAGCACCCGACGGTGCAGGAGCGCGGCCCGGTCGTACTCGCCGAGGTCGGCGTGGACCTCGGCCAGATCGGCCAGCGCGCCGACCGAGCCCTTGTCCAGCGCCATCGACCGCAGGCGGCGCAGCTGGCGGTCGAGGCCGACGGTCGTCCCGGCGGGCGTCGGGTCGGGCGATCGACCCTGGTCACTGGCGGACGCGCCGAGGCGCTGGATGCGCCGGCGCAGCTCGCCCGTGGTCTGGGGTGGCCGACGCCGCGACGCCGCGTGGCGGGCCACGAGCCGGAACCCCGGGTCGCCGTAGCACTGGTACGCCCCCCACGTGAGCGAGGCGCGCGCCGCCCGCTTGGCCTCCTGTCGGGCGGTGAAGACCGCCTCTCCCAGGTGGCGTCCGTCGAGGAGCTCGGAGTAGAGGGTGGTGGCGAAGGCCTTGGCCGCGAGGTCGTTGACGGCCCACCCGGCCGCGATGACGGCGCGGACGCCGATGCCGAGCAGCGACTCGGCCACGCTCGCCGCCACCCGGTTGACGCCGGTCAGGTCCCGGTTGGGGATCTGGCCGACGTGACAGGCGTTGAGGAACACGAGGTCGGGGACGACCGAGAGGCTGGAGAACACCTTGGCGGTCAGGTGGAACTGGCCGCCGATGACCATGCCCGTCGTGGCCTCGTCGGTGGTGATCTCGCCGTGGCCGGCCATGTGGACGATGCGCCAGTCGCCGTTGAGGAAGCGGTTCAGGACCTCTTCGCCAGGCTCCTGGTCGACCGTGGGCGGAGCGCCGAGGACACGCTCGCCGTGCTCGTCCCAGACGAGCGTCTCCAACCCGGACCCCCAGCCCCGGGCGCGGAACAGCGCATCGACGGCCACGGCCTCGGCCGCGGCGCCGGGGAGCGGTTCGAAGCGGCCTCCCGGCGGCGGGTTGCCGACCACGAGGACGTCGTTGGCAGCGGCCCGGCGGATGTCGTTCCGGGGGTTCTGCGCGTCACGGAACTGCCGGAGCATGCCGACGCGCAGGGACAGCGGGAGCTGCGGGTTGGAGTCCTCGGCGCGCCCGGTCAGGAGCTCCCACGGGTAGATCGCCGTCGTCTTGTCGACCAGCAGGTGGAGGTTCTCGCCGTCGTTGAGCTCGCCCTTCAACAGGTGGGGGATGAGCAGCTCGTAGAGCGTGGCCGACACCGCGGGGTCGGCATGGCGGCTGATGGCCCGGTCGAGGATGGGATCGACGACCGTCGGCTCGATGTCGCTGACCAACCGTTCGGCGCGGGCCAGGCGGCCCATGGACGTGAACTCGAGCTGCAGCGCGCTGGACGTCGCCGCGCCGGGAGCGGAGGGGGCGGCGGCCGGCACCGGTTGGGTGATGGCGGCGATGCCGACGCGCCGCCACACCTCGTCGCCGGGGTCGAGCGGTGGATTGGCGGTCGAAGCGCCTTCGCCGACCAGTGGGAACGGGATGTACCTGACGCGCAGCGTCGTGCCGTCCTCCTCGTCGCGCGCCGCCTGCTCGCCGAGGCGGTCGAGGGCGTCGGCCAACAGGTCGATGCGGTCGGCGTAGCGCTCGATCAGCTCGAGCCGGTCGAAACGGACGAGCGTGCTGGCCGCCACGGTGTCCACTCCGGACGGCACCATCAGCCGGCCGAGGCGATCGTTGGCGGTGTTCACGCCGGCGACCAGCGCCCGCACGCAACCCTCGACCGTCAGACCGCCGCCCGACGACGTGCCGATGGTGACCGCCGAGACGCCGAGGCGGTGCACGTCGTCGGCGATCGGCGGGAAGACGGTGGGCGCGCCGGCCAGCAGGTGCTCCATGTGGTGGTTGGCCAGCCGGAGCAGGCCCCTGGTCATGACCGCGCTGAGCTGGGTGCCGGTCAGCTCGCCCGTCGGCCCGAGGCCCACGACGAGCACGCCCCGCGGCGTGTCCTCGTCGACGGGGGTGAGGAGCAGGTACTCGCCGATGTTGCGGGGGTACTGGTTGAGGAGGCTCAGCCGGGTCAGCCGTCCGCCGAGCCGATCGTCGAGCCGCGCTTCCGAGCCGCTCAGCGGCGCGCCGGCGAAGTGCCCGACGACGAGGACGTACGGCGCGTGCTCGAGGCTGGCGTGACGGATCCCGACCTCGAGCGGCGGCGGCGCGCCGTCCGATCCGCTCGTGGCCTCGGTCGCCGGTTCCGGCTCGGCTCCCGCCGGCATCGCGTCCTCGTCGTCGTCCACCCGCGCGTCCGCAACGGCGACGACTGGTACGGGCTCGGCTGACGCCGGGGTGGGCTCGGAGCTCGGTGTGGTTGCGGCGGGCTCGGCCTCGGGTGCGGGCTCGGCTGCGGGTGGTGTGGGTGCGGGCTCGGCCTCGGGTGTGACGGCGGGCGCGGCCGAGGGCGGGGGCGCGGTGGTCGCCACCGGCTCGGCGGCGACCGGGGGTGTCACGGTGATCGGGCCGCCGAGCAGCCAGTCCTGCAGGTGCGCGGCGACGGCGGAGGAGCGCCAGAAGCCCGTGTGGGCGACTCCGCTGACCGTCGTGCCGTCGCCGGCCACGATGCGGTCGCCACCGAGCGCGGACGAGGCGGGCACGACCAGGTCGTTGGTGTCGTCCTTGAGGAGCGTGTCTGCGGCCCACCCCGCAAAGGCCTTGCCCAGGCGGGAGCCGTCGGCCCGGGGTTGGTAGTCGCCGGCCACCAGGTGGTAGGTGACGTCGGCGGCCGGCCCGAGCGCGTTGAGCTCGCCGAGGTACGAAGGGTTCTTGGCCGGCGGGGCCATCGCGGTGAGGCCGGGGAGTTCGCCGACTGCGTCACCGAGGACCTGGGTGACGATGGCCACGACGGCGCCCGCGATGTCGCTGACCGGGTCGGGCGCCAGGGCGAGGAGGTTCCCGAAGCGGTTGAGGCCGGCGACCATGCCCTTCGTGTCGGCCAGCGGCGTGCCCTCGTTGGGAGTGCCCGCGAGGATCAGCGACCGGACCGACAGCGGCGTGTCGCGGGTGCGCTCGGCCAGCTCCCGCGCCACCAGACCGCCGCGACTGTGGCCGATGACGTCAACCACGAGCGGGCCGGCGCCGGCCTCCGCGACCAGGCGCAGCAGGTCGCGAGCGTTGGCGCGCGGGGCGACCGAGACGGTGTGGTGGTCGTAGGCCCAGACCCGGCCCTGGTAGTGGTCGGCCAACGCGCCCCACAGCTCGTGGTCGAGGCCGGCGAAGCCGGTGTGGGCCTGCACGAACGGCCCGTGCAGCCAGAGCAGGGACGGCCCGCCGCTCAGCCGGGCCCAGGCGTCGGCGGTCATCGGCACGCCCTCGACCGGGTCCCGGGGCCGGAAGAGGCGCACGCCCTCGGGCCGGGCCCGTCGCTCCCAGCGGGCCGCGGCGGCCCGGACCACCTTGCCGGTCAGAACGTTGACGACTTTCCGGCCGGGACCGCTGAGCAGGACCCGGGCGACGAGGCCGACGACGCCGCGCTCGCCCGGCTCGGCCGTGAGCGAGAACCGGGCCACGCCGAGCGCCTCCCGGTCCGTCCCGGGGTCAGGCGGGAGGACGACGACGGTGTCGGTGTCCGCGTCGACGACGACCGCGAACGCGATCTCGTCCGCGGTCACCGGGACCTCGAGTGCGTCGGGCAGCCCGCCGCGGTGGCGCTCGGTCGGCTCCCACTCCCGCTCCCGGCGGATCTCGAACCCCTCGGACGTGAACGCGTCCAGCCACGCTGCCGATCCGGGGCCGGCCCCGCCGGTCGCCTGCGCGTCGGTCATCATCCCGCGGCGGAGGTCGGGCGGCAGAGCTGCCGGAAGCGGTCGAGCGACAGCCGGCTCGGATCGGGTGGGGTGCCCACACCATGGATGACCCAGACGGTGGTCCACGTGAGGACGTAGGAGTGCCACACCAGGCGAGCCACATCCTCGAGCGGCAGCCGCCCGAGGGTCGTCTTGACGCCGCCGTTGGCGTCGCCGATGCGGTACCACTCGGTCCGGTCCGCCACGGCCCCCACGATGTCACGCGTCGCGGCCGCTCGCTGCCGCTGGCCGTCGTCGCCCTGTGCGGCGAAGTGCTCGATCACCGCCAGGGGCGAGGTCGTGATGTGGACGAGCGAGCCAAGGCCGCCGTGGCCGACCTGCGACGCGTCGACGGAGCTGACGAGGCGCTTGCGACGGTTGCTGGTCGAGACGTCGTACAACACGTCGATGGTGCGCGTGAGCCCGGGCAGGTCGGAGAGGAGGCGCCCGGCCGTCCACGGCGACCAGCCCGCGGACTTGCCGGCGTTCACGACGACGAGCAGGTCGGCCGCACCGTCAGGGTCCAGCGGCGCCCCGGTGCGGGCGGCCCGGTCGCGGTAGCCCTGCTCCCACTGGTCGGCCATGTTGTCGTACACGCCGCCGTCGTTCACGACGAGCCGCTCGACCGTGGGCGGGAAGCCGGGCCGCGTGGTGTCGTACTTCCGCTCGAAGTGGAACTGCCGGTTGCCGGAGTTGTCGATGACCCGGGGTGGGAACGCGCCCGGCAGGCACGCGGAGCACTGGACCGCGGTGGCCAGTGGCAGGTCACCCGGTGTGCCGAAGCCGAGGCGGTAACCCGACACGAGGCGAGGTGTGAGGTAGACGGCGTCCCCCGACTGGAGGTCGGTGGCGCAGAACACGTGGTGCACCCGAGGCCGATCGACGTCGCGCAGTGCGACGGTTTCCCCTCCCGACGAGAAGTGGGCGGTGGCCAGCCCCTTGCCGACGACCGCGCCTCGGCCGCTGAAGACCCGCAGGAACACCCAGACGCCGGCGCCGGCCACGATGGCCGCCGCCAGCGCGGCGACCGGGAGCCACCACCCGTGGGCCCACGTCGTGATCGCGGTCAGCACGGCGGCCGGCACGCCGACGAACACGAGCAGCACCAGCAGCAGGCGCCGCAGCGAGGCCGGCATGCCCATCGCGGCCAGCCGCTTCTGGAGGCCGAGGCCGACAACCACGCCGACCACTCCCAGCCCGAGCAGCCACAGCGGGCTGACCTCCCGCCCGGCGAGCAGGAACGCGGCGAGAAGCCCGAGGAGCGAGCCGGCCGCCAGGACTGCTCCAGCGAGGAACGACCGCAGCCAACCGTCGGTCGGCGCGCCGAACCAGAAGAGACCTTCGCCCGTCACGTGGCGCAGCAGGCGGCCGAGCGACCCCTCGACGGCGTCAGGGGTGGCCGACGAGAGGTCGAGGTCGTGGGCGACGACCCCGTTCGTGATCGAACCGCCGGAGACCGAGGACACCGAGCAGATCTCACCGGCGAGGCCCGCGTCGCTGAGTGCGAGCAGCGTCCCCGCTCCCCACACCGTGGCCCGGTGGCCGCCTCCCGAGATCGCCACCCCGATGCGCATTGCGTCACCGTAGTTCCCGCTTGCTCGGGGGACGCGGGAGCACTCGCGTCAGCGAGGCGGGCGAGGAAAGGCGAGCGGTCCGCGACCGCTCGCCACCGCGACCTCGTGGTCGAGCAGCGCGCGCTTGGCGGCGAGGCCGCCCGCGAAGCCGGTGAGGGCGCCGGTCGAGCCGACGACGCGGTGGCAGGGAAGCACGATGCTGACCGGGTTCCGGCCGTTCGCCGCCCCGACCGCGCGAGTCCACCGGGCATCTCCCAGCCGCCGGGCCTGGTCGCCATAGGTCGTCGTGGTCCCGAAGGGGATCGTGGCGAGTGCCTGCCAGGCGTTGACCTGGAACGGTGTGCCGTGGAGGTCGAGCGGCAACGCGAAGACGCGGCGGGACCCCGCGAAGTACTCGGCCAGCTGGGTCCGCGTCGCGTCGATGACCGGGTGGCCGGGATCGTCGAGCGTCGCTTCGGGCCACGCGACCCGTTGGCCCGGGACGTCGTTCGGCCACAGGAGCGCCCGCAGGCCGGTGGCCGATGCGAGGACCGTCAGCGGCCCGACCGGGCTCTCGAGGCTCGCGGTCACGAACGTGTCGGGCGCCGCGGTCACGACAGGCTCGCCCAGAGGTGGTGCAGCGCGTACGAGCGCCACGGCCGCCAGGGCTCGGCGCGCGCTGCGGTGCTCCGCGGGTCGCCGGGCCGGCCGAGCTGCTCGAGGGCGCGCCGCACGCCGAGGTCACCGGCCAGGAAGACGTCCGGATCGCCGAGGCCGCGCAGCGCGACGTAGGCCGCCGTCCACGGACCGACGCCGTCGAGCGCGGTGAGCTGGCGCTCCAGCTCGGACCGGTCCGTCCCGGCGTCGATGGTGATCGTTCCGTCGGCGAGGCGCGAAGCGAGCATGCGGACCGTCCGCCGCCGGCGGTCGGGCATGGCGAGGCTGGTGTCGAGCTCGGCGACCGCGGCCGGTTCGGGGAACAGGTGAGTCAGACCTCCGTCGGGTGCCGGGAGCGGCGTGCCGGCCGTGACGACGAGCCGGGCCGTGTGGGTTCTTGCCGCGCCCAGTGACACCTGCTGGCCCAGCACCGCCCGCAGCGCCAGCTCGGCCCCGTCGACGTGTCCGGGCGAGCGGAGGCCCGGCGCCTTCGCCACCAGCGGGGCCAGCAGCGCGTCGGACCCGAGCACCATGCCGACGGCGACCGGATCGGCGTCGAGGTCGAGCAGCCGCCGCGACCGCTGCACGGCCCTGGTCAGGTCGCGGAGGTCGGCGAGCCGGAGTCGACACGCGACGTGGTCGGCTCGGGGGGCGAGCTCGACGACGGCGGGGCCGTGGGGGAGGCGCAGGGTGCGGCGGTAGGCGTTCCCGGTCCGCTCTTCGATGCCGGCGACGGCCCGGCGACCGAGGAAGGCGAGCAGCGCGTCGCCGTCGAAGGGCTGGCGGACGGGGAGCCGCAACGACACGACACCCGCGGCACCGCTGACCGCCGCATCCCGGATGGCGCCACCGCTCCGCCGGCGGAGCTCGGTGGGTGTCGCCGCAAACACCGCCCGCACGGTGTCGTTGAACTGCCGGATGCTGGCGAAGCCGGCGCCGAACGCAACCTGCGAGAACGGGAGCTCGGTCGTCTCGACGAGCAGGCGGGCGGTCTGCGCCCGCTGCGCTCGCGCCAGGGCGAGCGGACCGGCGCCGACCTCGGCCCGGAGCAGCCGGTACAGGTGGCGCTCGCTGTAGCCGAGCCGTGCGGCCAGGCCGTGCACGCCGTCCCGGTCGACGACGCCGTCGGCGATCAGGCGCATGGCTCGGCCCACCGCGTCGGCCCGCACGTTCCACTCCGGCGAACCCGGCGCGGCATCGGGGCGGCACCGCTTGCACGCCCGGAAGCCGGCCAGCTGGGCCGCCGCAGCCGTCGGGTGGAAGCGGACGTTGGCCCGCTTCGGCGTGATGGCCGGACAGCTCGGCCGGCAGTAGATGCCAGTGGACGTGACCGCGGTGACGAACCACCCGTCGAAACGGGCGTCCTTCCCCTGGACGGCGCGGTAGCACCGCTCGAAGTCGTCGATCACCTCGTCGATGGTGGCAGCCGCCCGCGCCTCGCGCTAGCGGGGATCGGACACGAACGTCCGCGCGGTCTGCATGGCGCACCGGAGTGGGGTCGGCGCCGTGGCGGCGCGACAATGGCGGCATGACGCACCAGCACCTGCTCGTCAAGCGGGACGACACCATCACGACGATCACCCTCAACCGCCCGGAGAAGCGCAACGCGCTGGCCCTCGACGTGATGGTGGAGCTGACCGACGCGCTCCGCGAGGTCGGGGACAGCGACGCGCTCGGGGTCATCCTGGCCGCGAACGGCCCGGTGTTCTCGGCCGGTCACAACTTCGGCGACATGCTCGGCGCCGACCTGTCCGAGGCTCGCCGACTGTTCCAGGTCTGCACGGCGATGATGGACGCGGTCCAGGAGATCCGCCAGCCGGTCGTGGCGAAGGTCCACGCGCTGGCCACTGCGGCGGGCTGCCAGCTCGTGGCCTCGTGCGATCTCGCCGTCGCCGCAGAGGAGGGTGCGTTCGCCATCCCGGGGGGCAAGGGTGGGCTGTTCTGCCACACGCCGCTGGTCGCCGTGGCCCGCAACATCGGACGCAAGCGGGCGCTGGAGATGGCGTTCACGGGCGATCCCATCGACGCCCGGACGGCGGCGGACTGGGGACTGATCAACAAGGTGGTCCCGGCTGAGCAGCTCGACGAGGCCACGTGGGACCTGATCAACCGCGCGACGCGCGGCAGCTCGGCGTCGAAGGGTCTGGGCAAACAGGGCTTCTACGCGCAGATCGGCCGCGACCAGGACAGCGCCTACGCCTTCGCGGTCGAGCTCATGTCGTCGGCGGCGATGATCCCCGACGCGCAGGAGGCGTTCGCGGCCTTCCTGGAGAAGCGCAAGCCGAGCTTCCAGCCGCCTCGCTGAGCCCCGACGGAGGGCGCGAGCGCGGCTGGCCGCGGTGGCAGAGCCGGCCGTAGGGTGCCCGGCCGTGAAGCTGAGCATGATGTTGAACTACGCCGGCGGCTTCAAGGACTCCGTCGACCGGCTGGTGGAGCTCGAGAAGGCCGGCCTCGACATGGTCTGGGTGCCGGAGGCCTACAGCTTCGACGCCATCAGCCAGGTCGGCTACCTCGCGGCGCGCACCGAACGGCTGGAGATCGGCACGGGCATCGTCAACGTGTACTCGCGCACGCCGGCCCTCATGGCGATGACGGCGGCCGGCTGCGACTACGTCAGCAACGGGCGCTTCGTGCTCGGGCTCGGCGCCTCTGGGCCACAGGTCGTCGAGGGCTTCCACGGCGTGCCCTACGAGAAGCCGATGACCCGGATCAAGGAGTACATCGACATCTGCCGCATGACCTGGCGGCGCGAGCCGGTCGTGTACGACGGCGAGGCCGTGCAGGTGCCGCTGCCGGCCGGACGAGGTACCGGCCTGGGCAAGCCCCTCAAGCTCATCAACCACCCGGTACGAGCGGACATCCCCATCTGGTGGGCGTCGCTCATGGGCAAGAGCGTGGAGGCCACCGCCGCCCACGCCGACGGCTGGCTGCCGATCATGTTCATCCCCGAGCGCCATCAGCAGGTGTGGGGTGACCAGCTGAAGGCCGGCCTGGCCCAGCGGCCGCCCGAGCTCGGCCGGCTGGAGGTGTCGGCCGGCGGGATGGTCGCGATCGGCGACGACCTGGTCGGCGAGGCGCGCACCCGGATCCTCGACATGGCGCGGCCGATGATGGCGCTCTACGTGGGCGGCATGGGCGCGCGGGGCAAGAACTTCTACAACACCGTCGCCCAGCGCTACGGCTTCGAGAAGGAGGCCGTCGACATCCAGGACCTCTACCTCGAGGGCAAGAAGGAGGAGGCGGCCACCCACGTGCCCGGCGAGTGGCTGGAGCTGTCGAACCTCGTAGGACCGAAGAGCTACGTCAAGGAGCGCCTCGGCGCGTTCAGGGAAGCAGGGGTCACGGTGCTGAGCGTCAACCCGGTCGGCGACGACCCCGTCGGCACCATCGAGCAGCTCCGCGAGCTGGTGGGGGACCCATGAGCGAGACCATGACCAGCGCCGTGGGCACCGTGGCCGCCGGGTGGGAGCCGGTGCGCGGCGCGTTCGAGGCCAACCTGGCCGCCGGGCGCGAGCTCGGGGCCGCGGTCGCCGTCTACCACCAGGGCCGACCGGTGGTGTCGCTGGCCGGCGGGTCCTTCGACGAGGCCGGCTCCCGGCCGTACACCGATGACACCCTGCAGCTCGTCTTCTCGACGACGAAGGGCATCGCTGCGCTCGCGGTGGCGCTGTGCGTCGAGCGGGGGCTGCTCGACTACGACGCGCCGGTCGTCGACTGCTGGCCGGAGTTCGGTGCCGCCGGCAAGGACCGGATCACCGTCGGCCAGCTGCTGTCGCACCAAGCGGGGCTGCCCGTGCTCGACGGAGCGGTCACGCTCGACGAGGTCTTCGACTGGGACCACATGGCCGGCCGCCTCGCCGCGCAGGCGCCGGTCTGGGAGCCCGGAACCGCCCACGGGTACCACGCGCTGACCTTCGGCTGGCTGGCCGGCGAGCTCGTGCGGCGCGTCGACCCGAAGGGTCGCACGCTCGGTGGCTTCGTGGCTGACGAGCTGACCGGCCCCGTCAGTGCGGAGGCCTGGATCGGGCTGCCGGCCGTGCTGGAGCGCAGGGTGTCGCCCCTCGTGACCTCGGGGCCGGCCCCGGACCCGGCCGTGGCCGAGCTCATGCGCCAGGTGCTGGGACCGGACACCCTGCCGGGTCGTGCCCTCTTCCTGGGCGGCGCGTTCACCCCCGGTGACGGGGCGTGGAACTCGCCCCGGCTGCACGCCGCCGAGATCCCGGCGGCCAACGGCATCGCCACTGCTACCGCCCTCGCCCGCCTCTACGCGGCGGCGATCGGTGACGTCGACGGCGTTCGGCTCCTGGCGCCGGCCACGATCGATCGCGCCCGCACCACCGTCACCCCACAGGACGAACCCGACCAGGTGCTCGTGTTCGCGACGACCTTCGGCATGGGCTTCATGACCTCGGGGATGTTCACTCCGATGCTGGGCCCCGGCTCGTTCGGCCACGCCGGCGCCGGCGGTTCGCTGGCGTTCGCGTACCCGGAGTCCGAGATCACCTTCGCCTACGTGATGAACCGGATGGACTCGACCCTGAACGGGGACGTCCGGGCGCTCACCCTCGTCCAGGCCGTCAAGGAGGTCCTGGCCGGCTGACGGCAGGATTGCTGGCACCCGCCGCGTCGCCCGTCGCGGCCGTCCCTGCGCTCTCCGCCTCCTCCAGCGCCAGCTGTCGGCGCAGGTGGCGGGTCAGGAGCAGGTACGTCGTCCCCGCCAGCACGCCCAGGAGCGCGAACGTGGCGATGGTCGGGCGCGGCCCGACGATGCTGGCCAGGCCCCCCGCGGCGGTGGTCGTGACGCTGAGGATCAACGTCACGAAGGCGAAGTCGGCGGCGAGGATGCGGCCGCGGATCTCGTCGGGCGCCCGCACCTGGAGGCCGTAGGTGGACATGGTCCACTGCGCGCCGCCTCCGAGGTGGGCCAGCAGGACGAACAGCGCGGCGATGGCCAGCGTCGGGGCGATGCTCACGCCGAGGTAGCAGGCACCGAAGACCAGCCCCGCCAGGCCGCACAGGCGCAGGAGGCGCGACAGCGACGGACCGATCAGGCGGGCGGCGAGGATCGGCCCCAGCCCGACGCCGATGCCCCGCATGGCCAGCATCAGCCCCGTCGCGCCGTCGCCGCCGCCGAAGTCGTCGGTCACCAGCACCGCGAGGATGCTCACGGTGCCGGCGCCGAGGCCGAACGTCGCCTTCGAGGACAGGAGGGCGAGGAGGACGTGGTCCTCCTTGGCGTGGTGCAGCCCCTCCTTCATGTCGGCGATGGGGCGGAGGGGCCGGTGGGCCTGGGCCGCGTCCCGGGCCAGCTGCATCGGCTTGCGGATGGTGAACACGAGCACCGCGGCCAGCACGAAGGAGGTGGCGTCGGCGACGAACGCCGCGTCCCGCCCGAACACCGCGGCGAACCCGCCGCCGATCGCCGCGCCGATGGCCAACATGGCGCCCCACGTCGAGCCGAACAGGGCGGTGGCCTTCTTCAGCTCGTCGTCGTCCCGGGCCAGGTTGGGCACGGCCGCCTGGGAGGCCGGCACGACGAATGCGCCGAAGGCCGCGATGGTCGCCTGGGCGAGGAAGGCCAGCCAGACCCGTCCCGGACCGACGCCCAGGAGGGCGATCGCGGCGACGGCCTGGACGCAGGAGACGGTGACGATGATCCGGCGACGGTCGAAGCGGTCGGCGGCCGCGCCCGCGACGGGAGCGACGAGGAAGCCGGGGAGCGCCTGGCTGACGAAGACGAGGGCCACGAGCAGGCTGGAGCCCGTGAGGTCGTTGACCAGACCGATGAGCGCGACGTAGCAGAACCAGTCGCCCATGTAGGAGACGACCTGCGCGATGAAGAGGGTGCGGATGTCCCGGTTGGTCCGGAGCATCGTGAGCACGGTCCCGCCGCTCCCTCACCCGTCGCCGGCCACCCGCTACCGGCGGGCGTGATCGTCCAACACCATGGCCAGCGCGGCGGTGATCCGCTCGGCGCTCGGCAGGTGGAGGTACTCGTTGGGGCCGTGGGCGTTGCTGTCCGGCCCCAGCACCCCGGTGACGACGAACTGCGCGTCCGGGAACCGCTGGCCGAGCATCCCCATGAACGGGATGGTGCCGCCCTCGCCGAAGGCCCGGGCCGGGCCGCCGAAGGTCGCTTGGGAGGCCCGTTGGAGCGACTCCTCCAGCCACGGCGCGAACGGCGGTGCGTTCCAGCCCGGGCCGGCCTCCCGGCCGGCGAAGGTCACCCGGGCGCCATGGGGCGGGTCGGCGGTGAGGGCGGCGCCGATCGCGGCGAGCGCGGCGTCGGCGTCACACGTCGGCGGCAGCCGGAACGACAGCTGCAGCGCGGTCGTCGGCCGCAGGACGTTGCCCGCCTTGGTGGTCGGGGGGAGGCCGTCGGCGCCGACGACCGAGAGCGTCGGCCGCCAGGTGTGGTTCAGGATCTGCTCGACTGGGTCGAGGACCACCGGACCGGCGCCGGGGACGAAGCGGTAGCGGTCGGAGTAGTGGGGCGTGTCGGCCGCCGTGTCGGCCGCTTGTCGCAGGCGGTCGTCGGGGATGGGGACGTGGAGCTCGGCCAGGCGGATCTCGCCCGTCAGGGCGTCCTCCACCCGCTCCAGCAGCTGGCGGGCGATCCGGAACGTGCTCGGCACGACCCCGCTCGCTCCGCCGGAGTGGACGCCCTCCTCCAGGATGTCGACGACGAGCGTGCCCCCAGCCAGTCCTCGCAGCGACGTGGTCACCCACAGCCGGTCGTAGTCGTTGCAGCCCGAGTCGAGGCACAGCACGAGCGAGGGGGTGCCGACGCGGCCGGCCAACGACTCCAGGTGGGCCGGCAGGTCGGGCGAGCCGCTCTCCTCGCTGGCCTCGATCAGCACGATGCAGCGGGCGTGGGAGCCGCCCGCCTTCTGCACCGCCTCGATCGCGGTGAGGGACGCGAAGGCCGCGTAGCCGTCGTCGGCCCCGCCCCGGCCGTAGAGCCGGCCGTCTTCGACGACCGGGGTCCATGGCCCCAGCCCCTCCCGCCAGCCGTACATCTCCGGTTGCTTGTCGAGGTGGCCGTAGAGCAGGACCCTGTCGGTCGGGTCGGCCTCGCCGAAGGCCGGGACCTCGATGACGATGAGCGGCGTCCGTTCGGGGAGCTCCACGACCTCGACCGTCATGCCGGCGACCTGCCGGCCGCGGCACCAGCCCGCGACGAGGTCGACGGCGCGCGTCATGTGGCCGTTGCTGGCCCAGTCCGCGTCGAAGGCCGGCGAGAGGGCCGGGATGGCGATGTAGTCGTGGAGGATGGGCACGATGTCGTCGGACCAGACAGCGCCGACGTCGCCGAGGATCGTCGTGGTGTCCACGTCAGACCCTGACGGCCACGAGGCGGTCGATCACCGCGTCGGCCTCGGCCACCATGCGGGTGACGAGGTCGCCCGCATGCTCCAGCTCCCCGATGGCGCCGACGCCCTGACCGCAGGGGTAGAACTCCCGTCGCACGTCGACCTCCGTCCCGTCGGGCCAGCCCAGGTGGTTGACCCCCTCCTGGGCCGAGTAGACCACCTGCTGGGGGAAGGGCTTGAGGTCCTCCGGGTGGTCGTCGAAGCGCTGCGTCCAGTCGTTGCGGACGACCCGGCAGGTCTTGCCGGTGTAGGCCCGGCTGACGACCGTCCCGTCCTCGGCCGTGGCCAGCAGCGTCTCCTTGTACCCCGCGACCGCCCGTGCCTCGTAGGTGGCGATGAAGCGGGTGCCGATCCAGACGCCGTCGGCGCCGAGGGCGAGCGCGGCCGCCAGCCCCCGGCCGTCGAACAGACCACCCGCGGCCACGACCGGCACGCGATCACCGACGGCGTCCACCACCTGCGGGACGAGCGCCATGGTCGCGACCTGGCCGGTGTGGCCTCCCGCCTCCGTCCCCTGGGCCACGACGAAGTCGCACCCCGACGCCACCGCGCCGGCCGCGTGACGGACCTTGCCGCACATGGAGCCGACCAGGACGTTGTTGTCGTGCAGGAGGTCGATGACCTCCCGGGGCACGCCGAGGCCGGCCACGAAGATCCGGGCCCCGCCGTCGATGACCGAGGGGATCCCGGCCTCCACCTGGCCCGGCAGCGCGGTCAGCAGGTCGACGCCGAAGGGCTTCGACGTCATGGCCCGCACTCCCGCCATCTCCTCGACCAGCTCGTCTGGCCGCATCGTGGACGCGCCCAGCGTGCCGATGCCCCCGGCCTCGGAGACCGCCGCGACGAGCCGGTGGTAGGACACGCCGCCCATCCCGGCGAGCATCACCGGGTGCTCGATCTCGAGGAGCTCGGTCAATCGCGTCTGCATGCCGGCACTGTAGGGACGGCGGGCCGGGCCATCCCAGCGGATCGAGTCAGCGATGGCCCGCCGGGCCGGGTGACGGGCGGCCAGATCATTGACCCGCCGCTGAGGTTGTCATGGATCGGCCCGGGTGATGGGACGATCGGTGACACGCTCGGAC
>JBKPRL010000119.1:0-21501 GCA_046734535.1 bacterium
GGATCCGCTTCTGCATGGCGACATCGAGACCGATGGTGGGCTCGTCGAGGAACAGCACCGCCGGTCGGTGCAGCAGCGACCCGACGATCTCCATCTTCATCCGTTCACCGAGCGAGAGGTTGCGCACCGGCTTGGTCACGAGGTCGCCGACGTCGAGCACCTCGATCAGCTCGTCGCGCTGGCGCTCGAAGTCGGCGCGGGGGATCCGGTAGATGGCCCGGTTCAGCTCGAAGGAGTCCGCGGCGGGCAGGTCCCATTGCAGCTGGTTGCGGTTCCCCATCACGAGCGTCATGCGCCGCAGGAGCTCCCGGTCTCGTCGCTGGGGCACGAAACCGAGGACAGAGACCTCCCCTGAGCTCGGGTGCAGGAGCCCTGAGAGCATCTTGAGGGTCGTCGTCTTGCCCGCGCCGTTCGGGCCGAGGAAGCCCACCACCTCACCGGGGGCGATCTCGAAGCTCAGCCCGTCGACGGCCGTGACGTCCCGCGCCCGCCGGCGGACGAGGCTCCCGAGCGCGGCGAGCAGGCCGGGCTCCCGTTCCGGCACCCGGAAGGTCTTGGCGAGGTCGACGACGCGGATCGCCGGTGCGGGCACACCGGCGACGGTACCGGAGCCCCCGTCGGGCCGAGCGGTGCATTGCCGCTCTGGCAGCATGGGCGCGTGACGCTGAAGGCCTTCCGCATCGCCGCCGCGGTCGTGTTCGTGGCGGGGATCGCCACGATGATCGTGACGTCGATCGTCTCCAACAGCATGGGGGTCATGGTCACCACCGGGCTCGTCACCGCGGTGGCGGCGATCGTGCTGCTGGCGGTCAGCTCGGCCGTACAGGGTCGTCCGCTCGGCAGCGTCGTCGACGACATCGCGGCCGAGCGGATCGAGCGCCGCGTCGCCGACCTCGTCGCGGCGGGCGCCGATGAGAGTGCCCTCCGCTCGCTGATCCGCGACAGCGTCCGCCTCGGCCAGCGGCTCTAGTCCGACTAGACTAAGTCCATGAGCGCTCCCGCCGTCGTCAACATGCACGAGGCCAAGACCCACCTCTCGCGCCTGGTCGAGCGGGTCGAGAGGGGCGAGGAGATCGTGATCGGTCGGGCCGGCAAGCCCGTGGCCAAGCTGGTGCCGTACACGGCACAACGGCCGAAGCGGTCCGGCTACGGGGCGTGGAAGGGCAGGGTCTGGATCGCCGACGACTTCGACGATCCGCTTCCTCGGGAGATCCTCGACGCCTTCTACTCCGAGTCCGACCTCGACCAGTGAGGCTGCTGCTCGACACGCACGTCGTGCTCTGGTGGCTGAGTGGTGACCGTCGCCTGAGCAGACCCGTTCGGACGTCCATCGAGCAGCAGGCCGATCAGGTCCTCGTGAGCGCGGCCAGCGCCTGGGAACTCGCCATCAAGCGCGCCGTGGGCAAGCTCGAGCCGCCCGTACGGTGGCACGAGGAGATCATCGAGGTCGGCTTCGAACCGCTGGCCATCACGTTCGATCACGCGAGGGAGGCGGGAGAGCTGCCGAGCCACCATGCCGATCCGTTCGACCGGATGCTCATCGCCCAGGCGCGCCTGGAGGCGCTCACCCTCGTGAGCGCGGACCCGAACATCGCGCGCTACGACGTCGCGGTCCTGCGCCCGTGACCGAGGAGCACGACCACGCCCTCGCCGGGCGCCTGGCGACCGAAGCCGGCGAGCTGCTCGTCGACCTCCGCGCCGAGGCGTTCGCAGCCGGCGCGCACCCCTGGCAGGTGATGGACGAGGGCGACATGCGCTCCCACCACTTCCTCGTGCAGGCCCTCCACGAGGCCCGTCCGAGCGACGCCATCCTCTCCGAGGAGGGCCGCGACTCGAGCAACCGGCTGACCGCCAACCGGGTCTGGATCGTCGACCCCCTCGACGGCACGAACGAGTTCGGCGAGGCCGGACGCCCGGACTGGGCCGTGCACGTGGCGCTCGTGATCGACGGCCACCCCGCGGCCGCGGCGGTCGCGCTGCCCGCGGTGGGAGTGACCTTCCGCACCCGACCGGCCCCGGAGGTGCCGCCGCAGGGCGACCGGCGGCCGCGCATCGTGACCAGTCGCTTCCGCTCCCCCCAAGCCGCCGTCATCGCCGCGCAGGTGCTGGGAGCGGACGTCGTGCGCCTGGGTTCGGCGGGGGCAAAGGCGATGGCCGTGGTCATGGGACAGGCCGACGTCTATGCGCACCATGGCGGCATGTACGAGTGGGACTCGGCCGCACCCGCGGCCGTGGCCGCGGCGGCCGGGCTGCACGTCAGCCGCATCGACGGCTCTCCACTCGTCTACAACAACCCCGACCCGTGGCTGCCTGACCTGCTCGTCTGCCGGCCCGAGCTGGCCGAACCGGTGCTGCACGCGCTGTGGAGCTGAAGGCGACCCGCCTCGAGGTCGCCGACGGGGTGGCGACCGTGTGGCTGCACCGACCGCACCGCCACAACGCGTGGACCGGTCGGATGCACGCCGAGTACCGGTGGATCCTGGCTCAGCTGGACGCCGACACCGGCGTCCGAGCGGTCATCGTCACCGGGACCCCGCCGGCCTTCTGCGTCGGTGGCGACCGCGACGCCCTGGCCGGCCATGCCGAACGGGGCGGCTACGACCCCGGCCTCCCCGACGAGCCGTCGCAGCCGGGCTACGGCGTCCGGCCCGAGTGGGACCACGACTTCGCCTGGCACCACGCGCTGCGCCTCCCGGTGATCGCCGCGGTCAACGGCGCGTGTGCCGGCGTCGGGCTGGCCCTCGCCCTGTTCTGCGACCTCCGCTTCGTGAGCGCGACGGCCAAGCTCACCACGGCCGCGCCACGCCTGGGACTGCCGGCCGAGTACGGGACCAGCTGGATCCTGCCCCGGCTGGTCGGCGTGACACGGGCGGCCGACCTCCTCCTCTCCGGGCGGGTCGTGACGGGCGCCGAGACCGAGGCCTGGGGCCTGTGGAACGGTGTCGCCACCGACGGTGCCGGCGCGCTGGCCGCCGCGAGCGCCACCGCCCACCAGCTCGCCACCACCGTGTCGCCAGCCAGCGTCGCCGCGACCAAGCGGCAGCTGTACGAGGACCTGTTGCGGTCCGACGTCGGCGCCTCGGTCGAGGACTCGAAGCGGCTGATGGACCAGATGATGGGCGGGGCGGACTACCGCGAAGGCGTCGCTGCCCTACGGGAGCGCCGCCCACCAAGGTTCTAGGCCGTCGCCGGCGGCTCCTTCTCGGCGAAGTGTGACACCAGGGCGCCACCGATGGCGCGTTCTTGGCGCACCTCGCCCTGCGACCCGGTCGTGAGCCGGACGCACCGATCCGGCTAGAGGATCTTCACCGTGCCGGCGTCGCCGTCGATCTCGATCAGCGCGCCGTCAGGGATGCGCTTGGTGGCGTCGACGACGCTGACGACACAGGGGATCCCGAGCTCGCGGCTCACGATGACGGCGTGGCTGTTGAGCGCCCCGACGTCGACGACCACCCCGCCGGCCGGGACGAAGAGCGGCGTCCAGGCCGGATCGGTGTTCGGTGCGATCAGGATGTCACCGGGCTCGAGTGCCGTCGGGTCACTCGCGTCGAGGATGATGCGGGCGATCCCCTGGACGACGCCGGCGCAACCAGGGCCGCCCGTGAGGACGTCACCCGATGCCGCCACGGTCACGGCCCCGTCGCCCTTCCCGAGGAGGGAGCTGAGCGGCGGCACGCCCTTGTCGGCCTCGACGAAGTAGGGCGGCTCGCGGTCCCAGAGGAGCAGCCACGCGGCCTCGCGCTCCCGGCAGCGGTCGCGGAACGCCGCCGGGTCGGCGACGAAGTCGTCGAGCTCCTCGGCGAGGACCATGAAGACCTGCTTCGGGTGGTCGAGCGCACCGTGCTCGGTCGCTCGCCGACCGAGCTCGCGCAGGGCCATGCGCTGCTCGTGGACAGCCTTGACACAGTTGGTCTTGGTCCGCTCCCGCCACCCCATGAAGCGCAGGGCGGACGCCTGCCCGGCCAGCAGGAGACCCTTGGTGGCCTCGTCGTCACCCAGGCCGGCGAGCACCTCCGCCGTGGCTGCGTCGCGATCGGCGGCGACGGCGTCATGGCGGACCACCGGGCTGTGGTCGTCGCCGGCCAGACGCATCCGGTCGACGAGGGCCAGCACGAGCTCGGGCTGGCTCTCCCAGACGTCCGAGTAGGCGTCCCACTCGTTCGGCCCGCGGGCGCCGTAGTCCTCGAGGAAGCGGTCGAGGTGGTCGAGGAAGGCCGCGGCGTCCCCGTCGTCCTCGGCCCGCAGCCGCTCCGGCAGCCCGACGACACCGGCCTCGAACGCCGCGGTCAGCTCCGGCGACTCCCGTACCTCGCGCGAGAGGGACCACAGCTCGTACGACGGCAGGGCCGAGTCGACGTCGCCGGCCGACCCCAGGAGCCGGAGCAGGTGCGCCGGGGCGATCTGGCCGACGATGGTCGGGCCGACCGCGGTGTTGGACGACGAGAGCACGTGGTCACTGAAGAACTCCCGCTCGAGCTGTGTCATCTCACGGGCCCGCGCCACCAGCTCGGCGTCGGAGGCTGCGGCCAGGTCGGGCCGGCCGGCGCGGGCCGCGTCGGCACGGCGCTTGGACTCCTCCATCTCCGGCCACTCGGTGGCCGACATCACCCAGGCCATCGTGGAGCCGATGCGCTCGGCCGCGGCTTCGCTCTGGTCGTCCGGGTGGGGGACGTAGGGCGGCGTGTCGGGCCGGTTGCCGAAGAACGCGGCGTCGATGGCCGCCGCACCGGCGCCCGCTCGCTCGCCGTAGACCCGCACCACCGAAGCGTTGACGTAGAAGTAGCCGTTGAAGATGGCGCACACCGGGTTGGGGTCACCGGCCAGCTCCTCGACGCTGAACGCGCCCTGGCGGATGTTGCCGTCCCGCCAGCCCTCCATCAGGCCGGGGATCCACGACAACGTGGCGCCGAGCGGGCTGACGGGCCCGGGCAGGACGTCGCTCGCATTGGCGCGGGTGTACACCGGGAAGCGGGTGGTGGCGCCGGTGTCGGTGATCCAGGCGTCGGCCATGGTGTGCTCAGCCCTCCAGGAGCTCGAGGACGGTGACGGTGCCGGTCGACCCGTCGACGCGGACCATCGCGCCGTCGGGGATGACCCGCGTGGCTCCCGTGGCGGAGACGACGCAGGGGATGCCGAGCTCCCGGCTGACGATCACGGCGTGGCTCAACGGGGCGCCGACGTCCACCACGACCGCCGCGGCCGGGACGAACAGCGGCGTCCACGAAGGATCGGTGATGGGGGCGACCAGCACGTCGCCGGGGTCGAGCGCCGTGGGGTCGTTGGAGTCGAGCACCACGCGGGCCCTGCCCTCGGCCACCCCCGCACAGCCAGGGACGCCCTGGAGCGATTCGCCCGGAGCCAGCCCGTCGAACGCCGCGGCGTCCCGCCTCGCCCACGTCGACGGATCGGGCGGATCGCCGACGAAGACGAACGCCGGCTCGAGGTCGGCGAGCTCCCCGTAGCGCGCCCGGCGGCGACGGATCTCGTCGGTGAAGAGGTGCGGATCGGTGAGGAACGGGCCTCGCAGCTCGGCCAGGCGGAGGAAGCCGAAGTCCTCCACCTCGTCGAACGCGCCCTCCGCGACCGCGCGCCGGCCCAGCTCCCGCAGCGCCATCCGAGCTTCGTGGATCAGGCGGATGTTGTTGGTCTTCGTCCGCTCCCGCGCCGGCAACCAGACGGTGGCCGCCCGCAGCGCCGCGGTCAGCTGGGCGTGGGTGGCCTCGTCGGCGGCGACCGCGGCGAGGACCTCAGCCGCGACGGCGTGGCGCTCGGCCGACTGAGCCGACTGGTGGGCGTCGGGGGAGGCCGCGTCCGGCGCCAGCCGGATGCGGTCGATGGCGGCGAGGGCCAGCTCGGGCCGCGTCTCCCACGTTGGCGAGCGGGTCTCCCACTCGTTGGGGCCCCGCGAGCCGTAGTCGTGCACGAACGCCCGGAAGCCCACGAGGAAGGCCTGGGCGGCCTGGCTGCCGCTGCGCTCGAGCCGTTCGATCAGCCCGGTGACGCCGGCATCGAACGCCACCGACAGCTCCGGGGAGGCTGCCACTACGCGGCTCAGCTCCCAGAGCGCCATCGACGGCGCGGCGGAGTCCACCTCGCCCACACCCGCGATCAACACCATGAGGAGCTCCGGCCGTCCGATGGCCGCGGTGACGGCTTGGATGATGCCGACCGGGACGGTCGCCATGTAGGTGGCGAAGAGGTGGTGGGCGAAGAGGTCCCGGTGGAGGCCGATCAGCTCGACGTAGCGGGCGACCAGCTCCCGGTCGGAGAGGGTGGTCAGGTCCGGCCGCTGGTCCCGCCATCGCTTCGTCGCGCGCATGTCCTCGGTCAGGTCGGCGAGGTCGGACAGCCGCTCGACCGAGAGCGCCCAGGCGAAGGTGGCGCCGATGCGCTCGCTCAGGTCGGGCCGGACGTCCCCTTCCTGCTCCTCGTAGGGCGGGACGCCCGGCTGCGCGCCGAAGAACTGCTCGTCCATGAGCTGCCACGACAGTCCCGGCGCCCGCTCCCCGAAGAGCCGGATGAGCGACGCGTTGAGGTAGCAGTACCCGCCGACGACGCCGAGCTGGACGTACTCGTCCTCGGCGAACTCGTCGGGCTCGAAGGCACCCATCCGGGCCCAGGCGTCACGCCACCCGAGCTCGGCCAGCCACAACCCGGAGTCGAAGGTGAGCGGCGTCACCGGATCGGGGAAGACCTCGCCCACGTTGGCCCGCGTGTAGATCGGGTAGCGATCGCTCAGCGTGCTGTCGGCGACCCACCGGTCCGGGCGGTAGACGCCGTTGCGCTCCGTTGCTGCCATCGGCCGTACCGTCCCCGTTCTCCGCTCCCGGCCGCTCGGGCCATTCGCTCGCTCTGCTCGCTCACCCCAGAGCTGCCGCTCCCGAGGCCAGCCCCCGGCCGGCGCGAACGGGCGGGACTGTACCCGGTTGCCCGCCTGGGGGGCGGCCGTGCGATCATCCCCGGATGGCCCCCGACGCGCGCCCATCCGACCTGGCCTGGGGCGCCTTCAGCGAGCATCCGCCGTGGGTGGTCGACCGGGCCGAGATGGCCTGGCTCCCCGACGTCGGGCCCCTGCGGGTCGCCGCCGAGCGGGAGGTTCCCGTGCTGACCGCGCCGACGACCCTGCCGCCGGGGGCCCGGGTCGCTCGCGTCGCCGCGCGGCTCTCGGTCGCGCTCGTCCCGTGGCTGGTCCGCAAGCGACGCCATCGCTACGCGACCTCGGAGGCGAGCCGCACGGACCTCTCCCGCCGCCTCCGACTCGCGGCCGAATCGCTCGGCTCGACCTACATCAAGCTCGGCCAGATCATCTCCTCCGGCGAGGGGCTGTTCCCGGCCGAGCTCGTCGAGGAGTTCAAGCTCTGCCGCGACCAGGTCAAGGCCGAGACGTTCGCGGTCGTGCGCGAGGTGGTCGAGGCCGACCTCGGCGCGACGCTCGAGGCCACCTTCGCCTGGTTCGACCGCACTCCGCTGGCCGCAGCGTCGATCGCCCAGGTCCACGCCGCGACGCTGCACACCGGCGAGCCGGTGGTCGTGAAGGTGCAGCGGCCCCAGGTGGCCACGCTCGTTCGCAAGGACCTGCGCGCCATGTCGTGGCTGGCGCCCCACCTGGTCGGGCGCATCCCGATCGCCGCGCTCGCCAACCCGCCCGCCCTGGTCGAGCTCTTCGCGGAGACGATCGTCGAAGAGCTGGACTTCCGGCTCGAGGCGGCCAACATGCTCGACATCGCCGAGGTGCTGGCCGAGCTCGGCCAGCGCGGCTACGTCGTGCCCCGCCCACATCCCCGGCTCGTGACCCGCCGCGTCCTCGTCATGGAGCGGCTGTCGGGCTTCAAGTTCGACGACGTGGCCGGCATGCGCGACGCCGGCATCGACACCGAGGAGGTCATCCGCACCGGGATGATCGCCTTCATGGAGGGGGCGATGATCCACGGCCTCTTCCACGGCGACCTCCACGGCGGCAACCTCTTCGTGCTGCCGGACGGCCGGACCGCGCTGCTCGACTTCGGCATCGTCGGCCGCCTCGACGACCAGCGGCGCACCGCCTTCCTGCGCCTGATGCTCGGAGCGACGACGAACGACGTGAAGGGCCAGCTCGCTGCCCTACGCGACCTCGGAGCCCTTCCCCCCGACACCGATCTCCGCGCCGTGATCCAGGACCTCCGCCTGGACCAGCCTCCCGTCGATCCCACGACGCTGAGCGGCGACGAGCTGGTGAAGGAGGTCCAACGGGTCGTCAAGGCGCTGCTGGGCTACGGGGCCCGCATGCCCAAGGAGCTGATGCTCTACGTCAAGAACATGGTCTTCCTGGACGGCGCCATCGCCCGCCTCGCGCCCGACCTCGACATCCTCGCCGAGATCGCCAACATCTCGATGTACTTCGCACAGGCGCACGGCGAGCGGCTGGGGCGGGAGCTGGGCATCGACCACACGCAGGTCGCCATCGATCTGGACGGGGTCAAGGCCAGCTTCGGCCTCGACGCCTCGACGCAACGGCTCACCTACCGCGACCTCCAGCGCCGCCGGGAGCTGATCAACAAGCGCATGCGTGAGCGCGTCCGCCCGGTCGGGTAGATCGATGACCACCTCCGAGGTGGTCACGCATCGGCCCGGGATCCGAGTACATCGATGACAGCCTCGGCCAGGGGGGAACGCCCGGCTGGACGCCGGGTGCGCCGCTACCGTCATGAGCCGTGCGCCTCGTCCTCGCCCGCTGCCGGGTCGACTACGACGGGCGCCTGTCGGCCCACCTTCCCGAGGCCGTGCGGCTCCTCATGGTGAAGGCGGACGGTTGCGTTGCCGTGCACGCCGACGGGGGGGCGTACAAGCCGCTCAACTGGATGAACGCCCCGAACGAGCTGCGCGAGGAGCCCGGCCGGTGGGAGATCACGAACCCGAAGGGTGAGCGTCTCACGATCGAGCTCCTCGAGGTGTTGAGCGACTCGTCCTGGGACCTCGGCGCGGACCCGGGCCTCCAGAAGGACGGGGTCGAGGCCCACCTGCAGGAGTTGCTGGCCGCGGCGCCCCACGTCCTCGGCACCGACCTGCTGCTCGTGCGGCGGGAGTACCCCACCGCCATCGGCCCGATCGACCTGCTCTGCCGCGACGGCTCGGGCGTGACCGTGGCCATCGAGGTCAAGCGCCGCGGTGAGATCGACGGCGTGGAGCAGCTCACGCGCTACGTCGAGCGCCTCTCCCTCGACTCCTCGCTCGGCGCGATCCGGGGCATGCTCGTCGCCCAGATCGTGAGGCCACAGGCCCGGGTGCTGGCCGAGTCCCGGGGCTTCACCGTGATCGAGGTCGACTACGACGAGCTGCGAGGGCTCCGGAGCGACGACCTCACATTATTTTGAACGACCGCGGTCGGCCCGAGGAGCCCGGCTGGTTCCGTGGGGCCGGACACCGTTCTGGTCAGCGAATCCCACCTGCGGAGTACGGTCCGCTGACCAGAACGGACTGGGTTGCGGATGGTGAGGAAGGCGACGGCGGCGCCGGCGGTCGCCAGCACGGCGGTGATGTGCATGGCGGTGGCGAACTGCGGCCCGAGGTCGTCGGCGAGGGTGGTGATGCCTGCCGCGGCGGGCAGGACGGCCACCGCCAGCAGTGACCCGATGCGGGCGACGGCGTTGTTGATGGCCGAACCGATGCCCGCCCGTTGGACGTCGATGGCGGCCAGCACGGCCGCGGTCAGCGGCGCCACGGTGAGCACCAGGCCGCAGCCCACGACGAGCACGGCCGGCAGGACGGACGTCGCGTAGGAGTCGCCAGGACGGATCCGGCCCATCAGGACCAGGCCGGCCGCGATGAGCAGCGGGCCACCGGTCATCGGGGCACGGGGCCCGACGCGCTGCGAGAGACCGGCCGACCGAGCGGAGAAGGCCAGCATCAGCGCCGTGACAGGCAAGAGGGCGGCGCCGGCCTCGAGCGCGCTGTAGCCCAGGTCCTCCTGGAGGTGCACGACGAGCAGGAACGTCGTCGCGCCCATGGCCGAGTAGACGAACAGCGTGACCAGGTTGGCGCCCGAGAACTGGCGGCTCCCGAACACGGACAGCGGCACCATGGGCTGGCTGCTGCGGCGCTCGGCGACGAGGAACGCGACGCCGGCCACCACGGCCAGACCGGCGGCGAGGGCGGGGAGTCCGGAGAAGCCGGAGACCGGGGTCTCGATCAGCGCGTAGACCGCGCCCGCGAGCGCCAGCGTGAGGCTGAGCGCGCCGGGGACGTCGACGCGGCGGACGGCGGCGTCGTCGCGCGTCTCGGGCACCTGGCGCAGCGCGATGGCGACGCCCACAGCCGACAGCGGGAGGTTGATGACGAACACCAGGCGCCACGACACGCTGTCGATCAGCCACCCTCCGACGAAGGGGCCGAGAGCGGTCGTGATCGCTCCCAGGCCGGACCAGGTGCCGATGGCGCGTGCCCGATCGTCCCGGTGGAACGAAGCCGAGATCATGGCCAGGCTGCCCGGCACCAGCAGCGCCGCGGCCACGCCCTGCAGCAGGCGGGCGACGATCAGCAGGTTGGCCGTCGGCGCGGCCGCGCACAGCGCCGACGTGACGGCGAACCCGGTGAGGCCGATCACGAACACCCGCCGTCGGCCGAACAGATCGCCGAGCGAGCCGCCGAGCACGAGCAGGGAACCCAGCGTCAGCAGGTAGGCCGTCACCACCCATTGCAGGTCGGCCAGGCTGGCGTCGAGGTCGGCCGAGATCGCGGGCAGGGCGGCGTTGACGACAGTGGCATCGAGGAAGGCGACGCCGGAGCCGAGGACCGCGGCGGCGATGATCCACCGGCCCTTCGGCGTGCCGAGGCGGACGGCGGGCCCGACGGCCGGCTGGGAGGTCTCGGCGGCGATGCCGCCGACCGTACCGCCGATCCGTCCAGCGTTCTCAGGCGGGACCGGTCACGCGGCCCGTGACGCCATCAGCTGCTGAAACGGCACAGCCCCTGGTCGATCACCACGGTGCCGTCCTGCGTCGCGGTCGTGAAGACGGCCTCGCCCTCGCCGATGTTCCAGATCGAGACCGTCAAGGCGTCGCCGGGGAGCACCGGCGCGGAGAACCGCCCCTCGATGTGCTGGAACCGTGATGCCTCGGATCCCGCCAGGCAGTGGAGCAGGGCCCGACCGGTGAAGCCGTACGTGCACAGGCCGTGGAGGATCGGCCGGTCGAAGCCGCCCATCGCCGCGAACGACGGGTCCGAGTGGAGCGGGTTGCGGTCGCCCGAGAGTCGATAGACGAGGGCCTGGTCGGGCGTGGTCTGGTAGGTGACCTGGTGATCGGGCGCCCGGTCGGGCGGGACGTTGGCCGGGCCGGACGGCCCACGGTCGCCGCCCCAGCCGCCCTCGCCGCGAATGAACACCGACGAGCGGGTGGTGAACAGGGGACCGCCGCCGGCGAGCACGGCCTCGGTCTCGGTGGCCACGACCGCCGCCTTCCCCTTGTCGTAGATGCCCACGATCTTCGAGGTCAGCGTGGCTGAACCTTCGACGGGGATCGGCTGCTGGAGCGTGACGGCCTGCTGGCCGTGGACGAGCAAGGCTGGGTTGAACGTCCCGATCTTCGCCATGGGGCTGCCACCCCGGCCCCAGCCGACGACGACGGCGAAGGTCGGGAGGACCTGCTGGTCGACGCCGTTGGTGTTCTCGGTGACGTAGGGCAGCTCGTTGGTGCCGGCGCCGACGCCGACCGCGTAGAGCAGCGCGTCCTTGGACGTCCAGGACGCCTCGACGGGCTCGGCGGTGGCGCCGACGGCCTCCGGGTTGATGGGCATGGTGGTCCTCCTGATCGCTCGGTCGCGGCGCCGCTACTGCGCCGGCGTGGATTGCGGCCAGCTGCCGTCCTTGCCGTCCATTCCCGCGTTGAGGCGGGCGCCGGACAGCAGCTCCGCGACGATGGGCCCGAGCGCGGTGGGGTCCTCGACCGGCGCGTGCTCGGGGCCGCGGTGCCAGCCCTCGGCCACGGCCAGGCCCTGGCCGGAGGCCTCGAACACCCGCCCGGTCACGTCCTTCGACTCCGTGGACGCCAGCCAGGTCACGATCGGGGCGATCCAGCGCGGCGACCGCAGCTCCTTCTCCTCATCGCTCTCCGATCCCATGCCCAGGCCCTCGGTCATGCGGGTCAGTGCCACCGGGGCCACCGCGTTGACGGTCACGCCGTAGCGCCCCAGCTCGAGGGCGGCGATGACGGTGAACGCCGCGATGCCGGCCTTGGCCGCGCCGTAGTTGGTCTGGCCGGGGTTGCCGTAGATGCCCGACACCGACGTCGTGTTGATGATCCGGCCATCGACCTCCTTGCCGGCCTTGACCTGCTCCCGCCAGTACGCGGCGGCCCAACGGGCCGGGCCGAACGTGCCCTTGAGGTGGACCTTGATGACCGCGTCCCACTCCTCCTCGGTCATGTTCGTGAGCATGCGGTCGCGCAGGATGCCGGCGTTGTTGACCACGACGTGCAGGTCGCCGAAGCCCTCGACGGCGGCGTTCACCAGACGCTGGGCGCCCTCCCACGTCGAGACGTCGTCGCCGTTGGCGATGGCCTCACCGCCCATGCCGGCGATCTCCTCGACCACCTGCTGTGCCGGACTCAGGTCGCCGCCGGTGCCGTCGACGTTTCCGCCGAGGTCGTTGACGACGACCTTCGCGCCATGGCGAGCCAGGCTGAGCGCGTGCTCTCGACCGATGCCGCGCCCCGCACCGGTGACGATGGCCACCCGGCCGTCGCAGAGACCCATGTGAAACCCCCTCGGGAGACGAGGCCCGCATCATGCCCGGCGCGACCACGGTGGTGCACATGCGTCCTGCCCCGACCCAGCGCCGCCGGACGGGTCAGCCCGGACCGCGGTTCTGGACGTGCTGGAAGCCGAAGCGGCCCTTGATGCAGAGGTTGCCCGAGGTGATCGAGTGGTCGTGCGGGGAGGTGACCTTGACGATCTCGTTGTCCTGCACGTGGAGCGTGAGGGTGCAACCCACACCGCAGTAGGGGCAGATGGTGTCGGTCCGGGTCTGGCGCTCCTCGTCCCATGTCCCCTCCGCGCGCCGGTCGAACTCGCTCTTGAAGGCCAGCGCGCCGGTCGGGCAGACGGCGATGCAGTTGCCGCAGTACACGCAGGCGGAGTCCGTGAGCGGCACGGCGTACTCGGTCGAGATCCGGGCGTCGAACCCCCGGCCGGCGACGCTGATGGCGAAGGTGCCCTGCCACTGCTCGCCACAGGCGTCGACGCACTTGTAGCAGAGGATGCACTTGGCGTAGTCCCGGACGTAGAGGTCGTTGTCGACCTTGGCCGGCTGGTCCACGGTGGCGGCGACGCGGCCGCTCGGCTCGTGGTGCTCGCCGGCCACGAGGGCGTCCCGCTCCCCGGCCTCGGCGCGCTCGGCCAGGGGCCCGAACCGATCGGCGCGCACGCCGTACTGCTCGTTCCAGCGGGCGACGTCGGGAGCGATCGACAGGTCGACCGACGAACCGAGCAGCTCGAGCACGAGGCGCCTGCTGTGGTGGGCCCGCTCGGTGTCCGTGTGGACCACCATGCCCTGCTCGACCTTGCGGGAGCAGGACGGCACGAGCACCCGCGAGCCCTCGACCTCGACCATGCACACCCGGCAGGCGTTCTTCGGGGTCAGTGTGTCGCCGTAGCAGAGCGTCGGGATCTCGCAGCCCTGAGCCCGACAGGCCTCCAGCAGGGTCGAGCCCTCCGGCGCCCGCACGGTCTCGTCGTCGATGGTCAGCTCGACCAGACGGCGGGGCGGCGCTACGCGCGAGCTGCTCACGAGAACACGCCCAGGCGGGCGATCGCCGACTCGATGGCACTGGAAGCGGTCTGGCCGAGGCCACAGATCGACGCATCCCGCATGACGCGACCGACGTCGGCCAGCAGGGCCAGGTCGGCCGCCGGGTCCCGGCCGTTGGCGGCCAGCCGGTGGAGCGCCTCCTCCTGCCGGACGGTGCCCACCCGGCAGGGCACGCACTGCCCGCAGGACTCGTCCCGGAAGAACGCCGCCACCCGGAGGAGGAACGGCACCAGGTCGACCGTCTCGTCCAGCACCATGACCACACCCGAGCCGAGGGTGGCACCGGCCTCCCTGGCGTCCTCGAAGGTGAGCGGCAGGTCCAGCGCGTCGGGCCCGACGAAGCCGCCGGCGGCGCCGCCCAGCAGGACGGCTCGCAGCGAGCGCCCGTCGGGGACGCCCCCCGCCATCGCCAGCAGCTCGGCCAGCGTGACGCCGAAGGGCACCTCGTACACGCCGGGCCGCACGACGCGGCCCGAGACGCAGAAGAGCCTCGTGCCGGTCGAGCCCTCGGTGCCCGTCGCCGCGTACGCCGGGCCGCCCTGCTGGAGGATGGGCAGCACGTTGACGAGGGTCTCGACGTTGTTGACGAGCGTCGGCTGCCCGAACAGGCCCACCTCGACCGGGAAGGGCGGCTTGTTCCGGGGCTCGCCGCGGAAGCCCTCGATGGAGTTGAAGATCGCCGTCTCCTCGCCGCAGATGTAGGCGCCGGCTCCCCGGAAGACGCTGATGTCGAAGCGCCGGCCGCTCCCCATGACGTCCTCGCCGAGAAAGCCGAGCCGGCGGGCCTCGCCGATGGCGTGCTCGATCCGCTGGCGGGCGCGCGGGTACTCGCCCCGGAGGTACAGGTAGCCGTGCTCGCACCCGGTCGTGAGCCCGGCGATGGTCATCGCCTCGACGACCGCGAACGGGTCCCCCTCCATGAGGACCCGGTCCTTGAACGTGCCCGGCTCGGACTCGTCGGCGTTGCACACGAGGTGGTGGGGGCGGGCCGGCTGGCCGGCCACGGCGTCCCACTTCCGGCCGGTCGGGAACGCCGCGCCGCCTCGGCCCAGCAGCTTGGCGTCGATGACCTCCCGGATCACCGCGGCCGGTCCGATGTCGAGCGCGCGGCGCAGCGCGGTGTAGCCGCCGTTGGCGCGGTAGTCGGCCAGCGACGACGGATCGGCCCGGCCGATGCGGCGCAGCAGGACCAAGCCGTCCTCGCCGCGCTGCGGCACCGAGACCTCGGCGGCCGGCTCGACGGCGGCGCGCTCACCCCGCAGGAGGGCCTCGACCTCGCCCGCGGTGGCGGGCGCGACCACCTCGGCGCGGGGCTCGACGCCCGCCTCGACGACCATCGCGGCCGGCGCCCGCTCGCACACGCCAAGGCAGGGCGACGGATGCCAGGCCGCCCGATCACCGTGCTGCGGCGCCCCGTCCGGCCCGAGGGCAGCCGTCAACGCGGCGGACCCCTGCATCCGGCAGGCCAGGTCGGTGCAGACGTGCACCACCCGCGGAGGGCGGGCGACCGGCGAGAGCAGCGCGTAGAACGTGAGCACGCCGTAGGCCTCGGCCGGCGGCACCTCGAGCCGCTGCGCGACGTAGTTCAGCGCGCCCTGGCTGACCCAGCCGGCACGGTCGTTCACCGCGTGCAGGACGGGCAGCAGCTGCGGCCGTGACGCGCGGGCCGCCTCCCGTCCGCCGAAGGCCACATGGGCGTCCGGCGCCGACCGCTCCCCTCCCTGCCAGCCCGACGAGGGTGGCCCGAGCACGGCGTCGACCGCGGCGCGCTCCTCGTCACTCGGACGGGCGTCGAGGAAGTGCAGGTCCATCAGGCGTCAGCCGCCGGCCGCGGCGAGCGGCTGCAGCTTCTCGACCCGAACGGCCGAGGCCTTGAACTCGGCCGTGCCCGACTTGGGGTCGATGGCCTCGATGGTCAGCGTGTTGGTGTCGATCTCGTCCGGGAAGTGCATGGTCATGAAGACCAGGCCGGGCCGTAGCGCGGGCTCGATCCGGGCCGGGGCGATCAAGGTGCCACGACGCGACGTGACGCGGACCTGCTCGTCGGGCTCGATGGCCAGGCGCTCGGCGTCCTCCGGCGACAGGTCGATCGTCTCGCCGAAGCGGAGCGGGGAGGCGAAGCCACCCGACTGCACCCCGGTGTTGTACGAGTCGAGCCGGCGGCCGGTCGTGAGCCGCAGCGGGAACTCGGCGTCGACCTCGTCGACGGGTGGCTCGTCGACGACGACCGAGAACGGGGCGGGACGACCCCGCTCGGCCGGGTCCTCGGCCCACAGCCGCCCGTGCAGCCATGACGGCTCGAGGCGGTCCTCCGACGGGCACGGCCACTGGATCCCGCCGAGCGCTTCGAGGCGGCCGTAGGACATCCCGGCGTGCAGCGGCGACAGGCTGCGCAGCTCGTCCCAGACCGCTTCGGACGACGGGTACGTCCAGTCGTGGCCGAGCCGGCGGGCGATCTCGACGATGATCCCGATGTCGTCCCGCGCCCCCTCGGGCGGCTCGAGCGCAGCCCGCACACGCTGCACCCGGCGCTCGCTGTTGGTGACGGTGCCTTCGGCCTCGCACCACGCCGCGCTCGCCGGCAGGACGACGGAGGCCAGCTGCGCGGTGCGGGTCAGGAAGATGTCCTGCACGACGAGGTGGTCGAGGTTGCCGAGCAGCTCGATGGCGTGCTCGCTCTCGGCCTCCGACTGCGCGGGGTTCTCGCCGATCACGTACAGGGCGGTCATCTCACCGTGCTCCATGGCCTCGAACATCCCCGACAGGTGCAGGCCGTAGCGGGCCGGGATGTGTGAGCCCCAGGCCGTGTCGAACTTGAGCCGGGCCTCGTCGTCGAGGATGTCCTGGAAGCCGGGGAGCTTGTTGGGGATGGCGCCCATGTCGCCGCCGCCCTGCACGTTGTTCTGGCCTCGCAGCGGGTTCAGCCCGCAGCCGTAGCGGCCGACGTGGCCGCAGAGCAGCGCCAGGTTGATGAGGGCGAGCACGTTGTCGACGCCGTTGTGGTGCTCCGTGATGCCGAGCGTCCAGCACAGCTGCGCGCGGTCCGCCCGCGCCCAGGTGCGGGCCATCTCGGCGATGACCGCCGCGGGCACGCCGGTCACGGCTTCGCCCCGCTCCAGCGTCCACTCCTCGACCGAGGCCGCGTAGGCGTCGAAGCCCGACGTGGCCCGCCCGATGAACGTCTCGTTGTGGAGGCCGGCGTGGATGATCTCCCGGGCCATCGTGTTCGAGAGCGCGATGTCGGTCCCGACGTGCAGCCCCAACCACACGTCCGCCCAGCGGGCCGAGCTGGTCCGGCGGGGGTCCACGCAGTACAGGCGCGCGCCGTTGCGCACGCCGGCGATGACGTGGTGGAAGAAGATCGGATGGGTCTCCCGGGCGTTCGAGCCCCAGAGGATGATGACGTCGGTGTCCTCCACCTCGCGATACGAGGAGGTGCCGCCGCCCGCTCCGAACACTGTCGCCAGACCGACGACGGAGGGAGCGTGTCAAGTGCGGTTGCAGGAGTCGATGTTGTTCGTCCCGATGGCCGTGCGCATCAGCTTCTGCGCGATGAAGTTCATCTCGTTCGTGGCCTTCGAGCACGAGAAGCACCCCACCGAGTCGGGACCATGGTCGGCCACCGCCCGGCGGAAGCCGTCGGCGGCCCGGTCCAGCGCCTCGTCCCACGAGGCGGGTCGGAGCCGGCCGCCCTCGCGGACCATGGGCTGGGTCAAGCGGGTGTAGGGCTTCTCCTTGTACTGCTTCCTCACGTCGTCACCCCCTCTCGACGCTCGTCGGTTCACGATCGACGTTAGCGCCGCCCGGGGCGGCGGCCTCAGACGACGCCCAGCATGCGGGCGGCGTCGAGGGTGTTCTCCAGCAGGCAGGCGATCGTCATCGGCCCCGTCCCGCCCGGCATCGGGGTGATGGCGCCCGCCACCGCCTGGACGGCGTCGAAGTCGACGTCGCCGACGATGCCGGCCTCCGTGCGACTGACCCCGACGTCGACCACCGTCGCCCCCGGGCGGATGTGGTCCGCGGTGATCATCCGGGCCATTCCCGCGGCCGCGATCACGATGTCCGCCGCCCGGCACACCTCCACGAGGTCCCGCGTCCGAGAGTGGGCCAACGTGACCGTGGCGTCGACCCCCTTGCGGGCCAGGAGCAGGCTCATGGGCAAGCCCACGAGCGTGGAGCGGCCGATCACCACGGCCCGGGCCCCCGAGACCTCCGTCCCGTAGCGCGCCAGGAGGCGCATCACCCCCTTCGGTGTGCAGGGGACGTGGCCCTCACGGCCCCGGAGCAGGCGGCCCATCGAGCGCTCGGTGAGGCCGTCGATGTCCTTCTCGGGTGGGACCAGGTCGAGCACCGGTTCGGGGTCCAACCCGTCGGGGAGCGGGAGCTGCACGAGGATCCCGTGCACGTCAGGGTCGGCGGCCATCCCCGCGACCGCGTCCTCGACCTCGGCCTGGCTCGCCGTCGGCGGGAGGCCGATGTGCTGCGACGTCATGCCGGCCTTCTCGGCCTGGCGGTGCTTGCTGCGCACGTAGATCTGGCTCGGCCGGTCGTCACCCACGAGGACGGTGCCCAGGCAGACCCTGGGCGAGCCGAGCTCGAGCATCCGCGCGGCCAGCTGCTCGGTGATCTCGTCGCGCAGGCGGGCTCCGTCCATGAGGATGGCACCGCCCGGCGTCCGCTCGTCCTCGGTCGCCGTCGTCGTCTCGGTCATCGCCCCTTTCTACTGCGAGGCTGGCAGGAGAGATCGCGCTCAGCGAAGCGTGGCCTGCCTCCTTCGGAGCTGGGCAGGTCGGATCACGCTGCGGCGACGCCCGCGAGGGGGAGCTGGCGGCGTTCGATGATGTGGTCGACGAGGCCATAGTCGACCGCGGCCTGCTCACGCAGGATGTAGTCGCGGTCGATGTCGGTCGCGATCCGCTCGGCCGGCTGGCCGGTGGCCTCCACGAGGATGTCGACCATCCGCCTGCGCATCTCCACGATCTCGGTCACCGCCCGCTCCATGTCGCTCGATTGGCCCTGCATGCCGCCGTGCGGCTGGTGGATGAGCACACGGGCGTTGGGGAGCGCGTAGCGCTTGCCCCTGGTCCCCGCGGCGAGCAGCACCGCAGCCGCGGACGCGGCCTGACCGACGCAGATGGTGGCAACGTCCGGTGCGACGTAGCGCATGGTGTCGTGGATGGCGAAGAACGCCGTCATGTCGCCGCCAGGGGAGTTGATGTAGAGCGAGATGTCGCGGTCGGCGGCCTGCGACTCCAGATGGAGCAGCTGGGCGATGACGAGGTTGGCCACGCTGTCGTCGATGGCCGAGCCCAGGAAGACGATGCGGTCCGACAGCAGGCGGGAGTAGATGTCGTAGGCCCGCTCGCCACGGTTGGTCTGCTCGATCACGGTCGGCACCAGCACGTCGCTACCTCCATCACCATGTGCAACTTATTGTTTGCACATTAGCGCCTCGGTGCGGTGATGTGCAACCAGATCGTTGCGTTAGGCTGTGGCCATGGAACGACTGGCCGTCCGCCGCACGCTCGACCTCGCCTGCTCCGCCGACGCGCTGTGGCGCATGGTCTCCCACCCGGAGGAGCTGGCCTCGTGGCTGGGGAGCGAAGTCGAGCTCGACCTCCATGTCGGCGGAGGCGGCCGGATCGTCGATGACGACGGCACGGCGCGCCGGCTCGCCGTGCACGAGGTGGTCGAGGGCGAGCGGCTGGCCTTCGCCTGGTGGCCCGAAGAGGACGAAGCGGCTGCCTCGGAGGTCGTCTTCGTCATCGAGGGCACCGACCAGGGCAGCCGGCTGCTCATCACCGAGACCGCGGCCGGCGTCGCCCAGGCGACCGCCACGACGTCCTGGGACGTCCGGATCATCTCCCTGTGGCTGGCCGTCTGCAGCCACGCCGTCACGGTGTGACCGACCCGCTCGACGCGCTGTTCGACGCGCTCGCCGATCCGACCCGGCGGCGGCTCCTGCGGCGGCTGGTCGAGGACGGGCCTGACACGGCGAGCCGCCTGGCCGCCGACCTGCCGGTCACCCGCCAAGCCGTCGTGAAGCACCTGCAGGGCCTGGTCGAGGCCGGGCTGGCCACGCCTGAGCGCCACGGCCGGGAAGTCCGCTACCGGGCCACGCCAGCCCCCCTGGCCCAGGCGGTGGGCTGGCTGATCGCCGCGGGCGCGCAGTGGGACGAGCGGCTCAGCCGGCTCGACCGCCTGGCCCGGCAGCCGGCCACCCATCCGGTCACCCGTCCGATGTCGTGACCGCGGCCCACGCCTCGTGACGTTCGCGGCCGATCTGGCCGCGCTCCTTGCGGTCTCGTCGGCCATGAACGCCGTGGACATGGGATAGGGGCGGCGGTGGGACCGGGGCGGCGGTGGGACCGGGGCGGCGGTGGGGTCGGCCGGGCAGGGCTCTACCCTGGCGCCCCGTGATCGAGACCGACGTCCTGGTCGTCGGCGGCGGCCCGGGCGGCGTGGCGGCCGCCGTCGAGCTCGCGCGCGCCGGGCGCGACGTCGTCCTCGTCGACAAGGCGCGCTTCCCGAGGGACAAGTGCTGCGGCGACGGCCTGACGACGGGCGCGCTGCGGCTCCTCGACCACCTCGGCCTCCGCCCGGCCAGCGTTCCCTCGTGGCACGTGGTCGACGCCGCGTGGGTGCGGTCGCCGTCGGGCCGGGAGGTCTGCTTTCCCATGCCCGAGGGGTTGGGGCAGTTCGCCGCCGTCGCGCCCCGGGTGGAGCTGGACGCCGCGCTCGTCGACGTCGCCCGCGCCGCCGGCGTCAAGGTCCACGACGGGCACGCGTTCAACGCGTTGACGTCATCATCGAACGACCGGATCGTGGCGGAGGTGGAGGCTGTTGGCCCGGTGGCCGCCCGATACCTCGTCGCGGCGGATGGGATGTGGTCGCCGGTGCGCAAGGCCGTCGGCGCGTCAGAACCCGGCTACCTCGGCGAGTGGCACGCGTTCCGCCAGTACGTCGACGGCGTGACCGGCTCGGCGGCCGACCGCCTGTGGGTCTGGTTCGAGCCGGACCTGCTCCCCGGCTACGCGTGGTCCTTCCCGCTCCCCGGCGGCCGGGTCAACGTCGGCTTCGGCCTCCGCCGCGACGGCGAGCGGAGGATCCCCGAGATGAAGGCGCTCTGGCCGGAGCTGCTCGCCCGTCCGCACGTCGCCGCCGCGCTCGGGCCGGACGCGACCGCGGTCGCGCCCCACAAGGCGTGGCCCATCCCCGCCCGCATCGACAGGGCCGTGCTGGCCCGAGGCAGGACCCTGTTCGTCGGCGACGCCGCGGGCGCGTGCGACCCGTTGACCGGAGAGGGAATCGGCCAGGCCCTGCTCACCGGCACACTGGCCGCACGCGCCGTCCTCGAGGCGGGCGCTCTCGCGCCGGACCACGCCGCCTCGCGATATCGCCAGCTGGTGGCCCGGGAGTGGCGGCCGGACCACCACATGGCTGCCGCGCTGTCGTGGCTCCTGCGCCATCCGGGCGCGGCCCGAGGTGCCATCCGAATCGCCGGCAGCAGCGACTGGACGAGGCGCAGCTTCGGGCGCTGGCTGTTCGAGGACGAGCCCCGCGCCGCCGCGTTGACCCCGCGCCGGTGGCACCGGCAGTTCCTGGCCCGCCCGGGGGCCTACGTCGGACCTCGCTGAGCACTCCGGCCGTCGCCGACGCCCACTCCGGGGGCACCGCCGAACCGGGAAGATCCGTGACACGGTCCGAGCGTGTCACCGATC
>JBKPRL010000120.1:0-8248 GCA_046734535.1 bacterium
GGCAGGGTGACCGTGACCTGGTCGCCGACCGCCAGCTGCCGGTGCCGCCGCCACAGCTCGAGGGGCACCGTCTCGGGCCCAGCGCGGCCGGCGTCGCCCTGATGGTCCGGCCCGGTCACTCCATGGCGGCCATGCGCGCCTGCAGGCGGCGCATGCCGGCCAGCCAGCGGTCGATGTCCGCGGCCTTGCGCTGGAGGTGCACCAGGACGTCGGGATGGGGGAGCAGCAGGAACTGCTCGGCCCGGATGCCCTCTACCACGACCTCGGCCACGTCCTCGGGCTCGAGCACCTCGCTCGTCGCCCGCACCACGTTGCCGGCCCTGCTCCCTGCCATCTGGTCGGCGCCGGCCAGCATGTTGGTGTTGACGCCCATCGGGCACAGGCACGAGACGCGCACGCCCTGGTCCCCGTAGCTCACAGCGAGCCACTCCGCGAAGGCGACGGCGGCATGCTTGGTCACCGAGTACGGCGCGTTGCCGATCTGGGCCAGCAGCCCCGCGGCCGAGGCGGTCGAGCAGAAGTAGCCCTCACCCCGCGCGATCCAGCCCGGCACCAGACGGCGGGCGGCGTACAGGTGGGCCTGCCAGTTGACGGCCCATGTCGTGGCCCAGTCGGCGTCCGAGGTCTCGAGGTCGGACCCCAGTCCGACGCCGGCGTTGGCGAAGAACAGGTCGATGGGACCGAAGGCGCCCTCGGTCCGGTCGATCAGCCCCGTGGTCTCGGCGTCGATGCCGACGTTGCAACCGAGCCCGAGGGCCGAGCCCGGCCGCAGCTGGTCGAGCTCGGCGGCGACGGCGGCGGCGCCGGCGGCGTCGAGGTCGGCGACGACGACCGCTCGTGCGCCCTCGGCGTGGAACCGGCGGGCGAGGGCCCGGCCGATCCCGTTGGCTGCGCCGGTGACCACCACGACCCTGTCCGCGAGCTCCATGGCGGCCGATGGTAGGACGACCGCCGGCGGCCAGGGGCGGGCGACCGCAGCCGGCGGTGCGGAGCGCCGGTGTGGTGAGCGCCACTCCGGCTCCGCGGCGGAAACGAGTTGTTCACGGCTACGATGCAACGGCAGAAGGAACGCGAGAGGTACCGTCCGAGCTGAACAGGAGGAGCGATGACCGAGATTCGGGACGACGCCGTGATCAGCGAGGCCCTCTCCGTGATCGACAAGGCCCTGGCCGACATGCTCAACCGCGAGCTCGTGTCGACCGGCGAGGTGGCGGACCTCCTGCTCGACGTGCGCTCGTTGCTCGTCGCCGTGCCCCAGCCGGCCGAGAGCTGACTGCCGCCGCCCGTCGGGCGGGCTTGCCGAGCCGACCGAGCTCGGCGAACGCCGTTTCCATGCAGGTCCGGAGCAGCTCCGGATCCGCGACCGCTGCCGTGTCCACGTTCATCCCCATGTCCAGGCTGCCGTTGTAGGACAGCAGCGTCAGGTTGAACGCCACCCCGGCCAGCGGCCCGATCGCGTAGTTGGCGAGGATCCGGGCCCCCGCGATGTAGCACGGGAAGTCGGCGGCGCGGACGTTCGAGGTGGCGAAGTCGACCGTTTGGGCCTGGGTCTTGGCGAGACGGGTCACGAGCGACGTGGGCAGCGTGGCGGCCACGGCCGCGATCGTCTCGAGGCCGGCCGTGGCGGACGCCTCGCGGGCCGTCGTGGTCGCCTCGTGGATCAGGCGGAACCGCTCCGCCATCTCCATCTCACCCGTGGGCACCAGCAGCCGGGCCAGCGAGAACGCGTTCGAACCGGACTCCCGGGTCCGGGTGCTGATGGCCATCGAGGCCCGCAGCTGCTCCACGGGGGCGCCGACGGCGCGGTGGTAGTCGCCCGCCGCGGTGGCGGCGGCGCAGATGAAGGCCGTGTTGAGGGTGCCCCCCAGCTTCTTCGCCGCGGCCTTGGTCTCCTCCAGCGGGCTGCGCAGGGTCTCCAGACGGCGCTTGAGGGACCGCTGCGTCCAGACGGGTGAGTGGGCTGCCTCGACGTCGCTGAGCTGGCTGATCACGCTCTTGACCGTCCGGGCCAGGGTGAAGCCAGCGGTCGGGATCTGCGTCGGGTCGGCGATCAGGTCCCGGTACTGGCGGCTGATGCCGATCGGCATGCGCAGGCTGCCGGTCACGACATCGCGCACGGTCTCGACGGCCGACGGCGGGGGCGGGGGCTCGGCCTCCCCGGGCTCGGGCAGCGGCGGCATCGGCGGGTCCTCCGCGTCACGGGTGAGGTCGATGAACTGCATCGACAGCCGGAGGCTGCCCTCACCGTCGGCCACCGTGTGGTGCAGCTTCTGGATGATGGCGCCCTGGCCGTCCTCGAGCCCGTCGACGACGTAGAACGCCCAGAGGGGGCGGGTCCGGTCGAAGGGATCAGCGGTGATGAGCGTCGCCAGGTCGCAGAGCTGCCGGAGGGTGCCCGGCTCGGGGAGGGCGATGTGGCGAACGTGGTAGTCGAGGTCGAACTCCGGGTCGTCGACCCACAGCGGCGGGGTGAGGCTGACCGGTGTCGGCTGGACCCGCTGGCGCAGCCGGGGCACGACGCGGCTGGCCCGGTCGAGTCGATACCGGAAGCGGTCGAAGTCCACCGCGGAGTCGAGGACCGTGATGTTGGCGACGGTCGAGGAGAGGTAGGGATCCTTCTCCAGGCGCCACATCATGTTCTCGGCTTCGCTCATCCGAGTGTCGAACTGGGGCGGTCGGGCCATGCCCGGCACGCTAGTGCCGCCGGCTGACGGCCCGGCTCGCCCGGTCCGGGCCCGTGGGCGCCTCAGCGTCAGTGGGGGATCGACGTGTGCTTGAACTCGTTGAGGTCTGGCCATCCGAGCAGGTCGACGGTGCGCTCGATCGTCGAGCGAGCCACCTTCCCGTCACCGGCGGGCCGGTGCATGAAGCGCACGAACGCGGCTTGATCGCCGACGATGAAGGTCGGCACGCCCCACACGTCGTGGCTGGCGGCGTAGGCGGTGTGCTCGGCCTTGATCGTGGCCAGCGGCCGGCCCGATCCGACCTCGGCGAAGACGGCGTCGGCGTCGATCTCGAGCGCCTTCAGCACGTTGCGCAGGGCCTGTTTGTCCCGGAGGGAGCCGGCCTGCTCGTGGCGGTGGGTGAACAGCGCCCGGTGGGCCTCGTGGAAGCGGTCGGGCAGTGTGTCGCGCACGGCGACTCCGACCTGCAGGCCGAGCAGGCCGCTGTCCGCGTCCGGGCTGTCCCAGACGTCGGGCTCGCCGTCTTCGACGTGGACCTGGCCGAGCGAGAAGGGGAGGAACGTGACGTCCCAGTCGGCTCCGGCGGCCAGCCCGTCGAGCACGTGCTCGTGGGCGTTGCGGGCGAAGGGACAGCGGTAGTCCCAGGTCACGGCGAAGGCGAGTGGCACATGCGGTGCAACCTGGAGCGACGATGACCTATTCCGAGCGCGCGACCTCGCGGGATCCCCCGGCCGGTCAGGGCTGCGGCCACACGCGACGGGCGAGGGCGGCGGCAGCCAAGCCGACCGCAGCCCCGGCCACGATGTCCGACGCGTGGTGGATCCGGACGTAGGCGCGGGAGGTCGCGACGATGGCGGCCAGGGCGAACCACAGCGGCGCCAGCTCCGGATCGCCCTCGCTGAGCAGCGTCGCCGCGAAGAACCCCGAGCTGGCGTGCCCGCTCGGGAAGCTGCTGGTCGACGGCTGCCGCACGGGGAAGCGGGGATCGCCGGCGAGGGTGGGGCGCTCCCGCCCGAAGAGCCGCTTGACGCCCTGGTTGACAACCAGCGACTCGACGCCGAGCAGGACGGCCAGCCGCAGGGCGCGGTCGGCGCGCCGATCGGACGTCAGCCCCCACACCCCGCCGACCAACCCCCAGATCACCGACCAGTCGCCGAGCGCCGATGCCGTGCGGAAGATGCGATCGCTGACCGGCTGGCCCCGGAGCCGGTCCAGCGCAGCGTCGAACGCCGCGTCGAAGCGGGCCACGGCGGCGGCCGTCACGCGCTGAACAGCGGGTCCGGCGTCATGGGAGCAGCGGTGCTCGGTGGCGCGGCCGTGGCGTCCAGCGGCAGCTGGACGGGACCCCGGCCGTACCGCACAGGTGCTTCGAAGGCGGCCCGATCGGCGTCGCCCCCGAAGGCCGGACACCAGTCCTGGAAGGCGCACAGAGGGCACAGCCGGCCGGGCCGGGGCTTGAAGTCGCCGGTCTCGCAGGCGCGGGCGATGGCCCGCCACACCGCCTCGGTTCGTTTGGGCAGGAAGCGGACGGACCGCTCCGTCGGCCGGGCCTCGATGATGATCCCGTCCCGCAGGTACATCAGTCGGATGATCGAGGGCCGGCGACCGAGCGCCTGCTCGCACAGGTAGGCGTAGAAGTGGACGCCGCCGAGCCGCCCCTGCTCGTAGTGGATGGTCGGGGATCGGCCGGTCTTGTAGTCGGTGACGATGAGCTCGCCGTCGGCGTCCTCCTCCAACCGGTCGATGATGCCCCGCATGAGCAGGCCGCCGACCTGCACCTCCAGCTGGAGCTCGAGCCCGATGGGCCGGACCGCCGCCGGTTCCTCGAGCGTGAGGTAGGCGTCGACGAGCACGTGGGCGTCCGCCACGAACTCGGCCTCCTCCTCCGGGGCCAGGTCGAGGTGGGCGAAGTCGGGATCGTCCCGAAGCTCCTCGACGGCGCGGTCGAGGTCCTGGTGGGCAGCGAGCGCGGTGCGCTCGGCCGGCGCCCGGGCCAGCAAGCGCTCGAGTGCACGGTGGACGAGCGTGCCCTTCGTGGCGTGCGGGCTGGGCGGCTCGGGCAGCCGCTCGATGCTGGAGAACCGGAAGGCCAGCGGGCAGCTGGTGAACGACTCGACCCGGGACGGCGAGAGACTGGTCGGCACCGGGTACGGCATGGCCCCGATGGTAGGCCGGGGGTGTCGCGAGGTGGCGGGACCCGTTTCGCCCGGCCGAGGCGGCCCCGGGCGGAGCGGCGGCCGGGTCGGCGGATCACCGTCGGGGCAGCACGCCGTCGGCGAAGGCCACGACCTCCCGGGCGACCGCCTCGGGATCCTGCATGGGCCCGAAGTGGCTGAGTCCGGGGAAGACGTGGAGCCGTCCGTCGGCCAGCGCGTCGGCCACCAGAGGGGCGAGCATCCCGGGCGGGTTCTCGTCGGGCGTGCCGGCCATGACGAGGACCGGACAGGGCACCTCGCCCAGGTGGGAGAAGGCGTCCTGGCGGGCACCACCCTCGAAGATGCTCGCCTCGTGGTCGGGCGCGCAGGCCAGCTCGACCGAGCCGTCCGGCCGGTCGAGGAACCCGTGGTCGACGTACGCGCGGAGCGCCTCGGGCGTGAGCACGTCGAGCGGCGGCTTGCCGGCGTAGTTGTCGTACGCCTCCTGCCGGCTGGCGAAGACGGCGCGCCGGCGGCGGGCCCCGACCACCATCATCGAGGGCCTGTCTGCTCGGGCGGGATCATGGGGGAAGGCGATGGGCTCGAAGACGACGAGACCGGCGAACGTGTGGGGCTGTTCCCGCTCGGCCATCAGGAGCGCGGTGCCCCCCATCGAGTGGCCGAAGCCCATGGCCTGCTCGAGCCCGAGCGCCTTGCTCACGGCCAGGACGTCGGCCGTGAAGTGCTCCCAGTTGCCCAGGTCGCCGGTCGGGCGCTCTGACGACCCGTGGCCGCGGTGGTCCATGGCCCAACAGTGGAAGCGGCCCGCGAGCGCGTGGGCCAGCGGGGCGAACACGTGACCGTTGAACCCGGTGGCGTGGGACAGCAGCAGCGGCGGTCCGTCGCCGCCGAGGTCGTGGACGGCCACGTGCAGGCCGTCGGAGGAGGTCACGAGCACTCGGCGATGATCGTCGGCCGTGGGTGGACGCGCCAAGACCGGCCTCTAGCCTGATGCTCCGTGGTGGTGAACACGGGGGACGTCCTCGCCGCGAACATGGCGTTCTACGCCGCGTTCGAGGCGCGCGACCTCGACGCGATGGCCGACATCTGGGACCACGGCGACGATGTGGCCTGCACCCATCCCGGCTGGCCGACCCTCCACGGCTGGAGCCGCGTCGGTGCGTCCTGGGCGGCGCTGCTCTCCAATGGCGAGCGGCTCCAGTTCATCGTGGCCGACGAGCTGGTGCGGGTCTGCGGCAATGTGGCGTGGGTCGCGTGCACCGAGAACCTGCTGGCCGACGACGGCTTCGGCGGCACGGTCGCCGCCCTGAACGTGTTCGAGCAGCAGGACGACCGGTGGGTCATCGTCGCTCACCACGGCAGCTCGGTGGCCCGCAAGGTCTGACGGGCCGGCGGTCCCTACGTCGAGTCCTGGCGCGACACCTGCGCGCCCCGGCGGCGCTTGACGGCCAGCCGGACGACCTCGGCCAGCAGCGCGCCGAGCGCCATCGAGATCAGGATGACGACCCAGGTGCGAGCCTGGCGGTCGAACACGATGAAGTGGACCTTCACGCGGGTCCTGTTCTGCATGATGAACACGAGGCTCACGATGCCGACGACGATCACCGCGATCAGCCACGGCGGGAAGCCCTTGCCGGGGCCGGCCTTGCCCCTCGCGAGCTCGCTGGCGTCGTCATCGCCGGCCACGCCGCGACGCTAGTCGGCGCCACTCACGACGGTGGGGGACGATCAGGGGCGCGGCGTGGCGGGTGCCGCAGCCGCGGAGAGGAGCGCCATGTCGCCAGCGGGCGTGCCGGGCGCTGGACAGGACGGATCGTCCCCGATGTGGCGGCTCCACCCGACACTGGCCGCGTCGCCTTGTGCCAGGACAGTGCCGTCGAGGCTGAGCAGGAACTGGCCGCGACCCGTCGAGGTGGCCACGACCACGTCCGCCTCGGCCGCGTTGATGGGTGGCATCAGGGCCGATTCCTTCTGGACGCCGGGCGCGGCGACCGAGCATCGGGCCAGCCACTCGGCGGCTCGGAGGCTGCGATACGGATCGATCGGGCTGCCGTCGGGCTCGTGGATCTCGAAGTGGAGGTGCGGGACGGACAGCTCGCTGTTGCCGCTGTCGCCGAGGTAGGCGACCACCTGGCCCGCGGTCACCGTCGAACCCTCGGTGATGCCGGGCGCCAGGCGCCACTGCGGGGGAGCGGCGCCGTCGTCAGTACCCGGCGTGTCGTTGTTGACGTGGTAGTAGCGGTAGTCCCAGCCTTGTGCGTCGGTGATGACGAGGCCCCAGCCGGCGGTCGGGTGGTCGAGCACGAGGTGGGTCACCACCCCATCGGTGGCGGCGAGGAGCGGCTGCAGGCGGCGGCCGATGAGGTCGTTGCCGATGTGGCGGCGGGGGCAGTCGGCCCCTCCGCGGCAGGCGCCCCAGTCGTCGTAGTAGGTGATGGGGCCCGCCACCGGGAAGCTGATGGCCCGGATGGGCCAGTCCTCTGGCGGTGCCTCGGGCAGCTTGGGCGCTTCGACGTCCGGATCCGCGCTCGGCACGGTCGTCGTCGTGATCGTCGAGCTGTCGGCCAAGGTGGTCGGCGGCGCGCTCGACGTCCCGCCGGGGTCGGCGGGCACGGTCGTGTCGCCCGGCGCGCCGGTGTCGGTGGCGCCGGGACCACCGGCCGTGGTCGACGACGACGCCGGAGCGGTCGTCGTCGGCGCGCACGGGTCGGGCACCGTGGACCCGGGGACCGTGGTCGTGGTCGTCGTGGTCGGGGTGGACGAGGTGGTCGAGGCGGGATCGCAGACGACCGTGGTCGTCGCCCCTCCGCCCTTGCCACCGTGATGTCCCTGCTGAGAGGCACCGGCGACTCGCGTGGCGAGGCCGCCGCCGGCGAGCGCCAGGATCGCGAGGCCGGCCATCCACGAGTGGTCTCCGAAGCGAGCCGGCGCGGCGGTCGGGGGACGACGCATGACCGCGAGAACGCTAGTCCCCGACGCCTGAGCCGCCGAGGGGCAGCCTGGTGCGCGGTCGGGCCGGCCCGCCGGCGGTCGCTTCCTCAGCAAGGTTGTCACGCATCGTCCCGGTTGTCGGGCGAAACGCTGCCTACCTCCCGAGCGCAGCGGAGGCCGGCTCGGCCGGCGCACCGCAGCGCGGCCAGACGCATTGCCGAGCGGAGCGAGTAGGAGCCAGCCGAAGCGCAGCGGAGGCTGGCGACGCAGAGTCAACTGGAGCGCAGGCGACCCAGCAGGCGCAACAGCTCGAGGTACAGCCACACCAGGGTGACGAGCAGCCCGAGGCCGGCGAACCACTCCATGTACTTGGGAGCGGCACCGCGCACGCCCCGCTCGATGAGGTCGAAGTCGAGCAGCAGGTTCAGTGAGGCCAGACCGGCGGCCAGCACGCTGAAGCCGATCCCGAACCATGAG
>JBKPRL010000121.1:0-12223 GCA_046734535.1 bacterium
CGTCGACGTGCTCGGCCTGGTGCCCTTCGGCGCGGGGGTGCTCCTCGCCGTCTGGTGCCTGCACCGCCCCGCCGAGCGAGCCGAGCGCGCTGACGATCCCACGCAGCCCTGACTGCGGCCAGGTGCCCGGCAGCCGGGCACGTCACCCGCGGCGGATGCCAAACTCGGGCGATGGCCCTCCACCCGCAGGCCCGGGGCGTGCTCGAGCTGTTCGCCGCGCTGGGTGAGCCGCCGTTGGAGGAGGACACGCCGGCGGCGGCGCGGGCCCGCCGGCAGGCGCGCATCCGTCCGGCGACGGAGGACATCCACCACAGCGAGGACATCGACGCGGGTGGGGTCCCGTGCCGGCTGTACCGGCCGACGGACGTGACCCCGCTGGGGCTCCTCGTGTACTTCCACGGCGGCGGCTGGGTCCTCGGCTCGATCGCCGGGTCCGACAACCTCGCCCGCGCCCTGGCCAACCGCTCCGGAGTGGCAGTCCTGTCGGTCGACTACCGCCTGGCACCGGAGCACCCGTTCCCGGCTGCCCTCGAGGATGCGCTCACCGCCACCCGGTGGGCCTACGACCACGCCGAAGCGCTCGGCGCCGACCGGAACCGCCTGGCCGTAGGCGGTGACTCGGCCGGCGGCAACCTGGCCGCGGTGGTGGCGCAGCTCGGTCCGGTCCCGCTGCGCTTCCAGCTGCTCCTCTACCCGGTGACGGATGTTCGCGGTGGCACGTCCAGCTACGAGGAGCACGCGACCGGCTACTACCTGACGGCCTCGGAGATGTCCTGGTTCGTGGCCCACTACCTGTCGGGAGGACGGGGCGCTCCGGACGACGTCCGGGTCTCGCCCCTCCTCGCCGACGAGGAGACGGTGGCCCTCACCCCGCCGGCACTCATCGTCACCGCCGAGTACGACCCGCTGCGTGACGACGGCGTCGCGTACGCCGAACGGCTCCGCTCCGCGGGCGTGGAGGTCACGACGGTGCACTACGAGTCGATGATGCACGGCTTCGTGTCGCTGGCCGACTTCCTGGACGACGGGCAGGCCGCGCTGTCCGAAGCGGCGGCTGCCGTGGGCCGGGCGCTCGCCTGAACGATCGATCGAAGCGGGACGGAGCCCGTGGACCCCGGCCCCGTGCGCGACGCGCTCACGGTTCTCGCCGGGGTGGCCACCGGCGTGATGTCGGGGGCGTTCGGGGTGGGCGGCGCCGTGATCTCCACCCCGGCCATCCGCCTGCTCGGCGCCTCGGCCGCCGTTGCCGTCGGCACCACGCTGCCGTCGATCATCCCCGGCGCGGTCAGCGGCGCGGTCCGCTACCGCCGGCAGGGGTGCATCGAATGGCGGCTCGTCGCCCTGACCGTGCCCGCCGGGGTCGTGTCCGCCGTCGTCGGCGCGGAGGTGGCCCACCTCCTCCCCGGCGGCGGACACCCCCTGATGCTGACCACGGCCGCGATCCTGCTGTGGACCGGCATCCGGCTCGTCCGCGACCGTCCCGACGTCGACCGGCGCCCGGCGCTCGCGATGTCGCGCCGCCAGTACGCCGCTCTCACAACCGGCGTCGGCGCGATGGCCGGTCTCCTCTCGGGTCTGCTCGGCATCGGGGGCGGTGTCGTCATGGTGCCGGCATTTCGGAGCGTGCTCGAGCTGCCGATCAAGCGCGCCATCGCCACCTCACTGGTGTGCGTCGGCTGCTTCGCCGTCCCGGGCACGCTCACGCACGCCGCCAACCACGACATCGAGTGGTCCTTCGCCTTCTGGCTGGCGGTCGGCGTCGTGCCGGGCGCGGCGCTCGGGGCGCGGGCCGCCATCCGGGCCGACGACCACCGGCTCCGGGTCGTCTTCGGCTGCTTCCTGTCCGTCGTGGCGCTGATCTACGGCGCCGGCGAGGTCGCCGCGCTGGCCTGACGCGGCGCTCCGGCCAGCTCCTGCGCCCGCGTGACCACCGCGTCGAACATGGGCCGCGTCAGCTTTCCCGTGAAGGTGTTCTGCTGACTCGGGTGGAACGAGCAGAGGATCGTCCGCCCGTCCGGCAGCACGGCCTCCACGCCATGGCCGAAGCGGGGACGAGGGCGGAGGCCGACGACCGACGCCAGCGCGGCATACGCGAACCCACCGAGCGCGAGGTACACCCGAGCCTGCTCCAACGCGGCCAGCTCGCGCTCCAGGAAGGGACGACACCTGTCGCGCTCCTCGGGTGTGGGCTGGTTGCCGGGCGGCGCGCAGCGGACGGCGGCTGCCACGTACACGCCGTCCAGCCGCAGCCCGTCGTCGCGCCGTGTGCTCGTGGGCTGGTTGGCCAGGCCGGCCCGGTGCAGCGCACCGTAGAGCCAATCGCCCGAGCGGTCGCCGGTGAACATCCGCCCGGTCCGGTTGGCGCCGTGAGCGGCCGGGGCCAGCCCGACGAGGACGATCCGTGCGTCCGGGTCGCCGAAGCCGGGCACCGGGCGACCCCAGTACTCCTCGTCGCGAAAGGCCGCCCGGCGCTCGAGCGCGACCTGTTCCCGCCAGGCCACGAGCCGCGGGCAGGCGCGGCACCCGATGATCTCCTCGTTCAGCTCGGCCAGCGCCAGCGCTCCCACCCCACGGACCCTACGCACCGCCGCCCGCCCCGCGGCTGGCCCACCACTTCTGGCGCGACTTCCTCTCAATCGTGCGAGGATCCCGCGCCAGAAGCCCGTGGACGTGCCGAAGCGCCGGGGAGAGCGCCCGATCGGCAGGCATGATGGCCGGCTGTGGACCACCAGGCCGTCGTCATCGGCGCGGGCATCGTCGGACTCGCGACCGCCCGGGCGCTACGCCGGGCCCAACCGTCGCTGCCAGTCGTCGTCCTCGACAAGGAGGACGGCATCGCCCGGCATCAGACGGGCCGCAACTCGGGTGTCATCCACGCCGGCGTCTACTACAAGCCCGGCTCGGAGAAAGCCCGGCTGTGCGCGGCGGGCCGGCTGTCGATGGTCGAGTACTGCCAGGAGCGGGGCATCCGCCACGAGGTCTGCGGCAAGCTCGTCGTCGCGGTCACGCGCGACGAGATCGGGCGCATGGATGACTTGCACCAGCGGTGCCTGGCCAACGGTGTGCCCGTAGAGCGCCTGGGGCCGGCCGGCATGCGGGACGTCGAACCCCACGTGGCCGGCGTCGCCGCGCTGCACGTCCCCGTCACCGGCATCGTCGACTACCGCGACGTCAGCGCCGCGCTGGCCGAGGACCTGCGGGCCGACGGCGTCGAGATCCGGACCGGTGTCGCCGTTCGCGGCGGTCGCGCCCGCGCCGGCGGCGTCGAGATCGACACCGACGACGGGCTGCTGACTGCGACGGTCGCCGTGAACTGCGGTGGCCTCCACGCCGACCGGATCGCGCGGGCCATGGGTGCGGCCGACGTGGACGGGATTCGGATCGTCCCCTTCCGGGGCGAGTACTACGAGCTCGACGAGGCGGCCAGCCCGCTGGTCAGGGCCCTGATCTACCCGGTGCCCGACCCCCGCTTCCCGTTCCTCGGCGTGCACTTGACGAAGGGGATCGGCGGCCACATCCACGCCGGGCCGAACGCGGTGCTCGGCCTGGCCCGGGAGGGCTACTCCTGGCGCGCCCTCGACCGGCACGACGTGGCCGAGACGCTGGGCTTCTCGGGCTTCCGGCGCCTCGCCCGCCGCTACTGGCGCTACGGGCTGCACGAGACCTTCCGCTCCCTCAGCACCCGGTCGTTCGCCCGGGCCCTGCAGCGACTCGTACCAGAGGTGCGCCAGGAGCACTTGCGGCGGGCGCCGGCCGGCGTCCGTGCGCAGGCGGTCTTCGCGGACGGGACCCTGGCCGACGACTTCGTCTTCCGTCAGGACGGCCCGATGCTCCACGTCCTGAACGCCCCTTCGCCGGCCGCGACGGCGTCGTTGGAGATCGGCCGGATCATCGCCGAGCGGCTCGTCGCCGTCACCCGCTGACGGGGACGCCGGCCGGGCCACTGCAGCCCGGGCCCGGTAGGTTGGCGCCGACCATGCCACGCCAGAAGCCCACACCCCCCACGCTGGTGCTCCTCGTCCGCCACGGGCAGACGCCGACCACCGGCCAGCACCTGCCCGGCCGGACGCCTGGCCTCCACCTCTCGGAGGAAGGGCAGCGGCAGGCCGAGCTGGCGGCGAAGCGCATCGCGGAGCTCCCGCACGTCGACGCCGTCTACTCGTCGCCCCTCGAGCGGGCGCGGGAGACCGCGGCGCCCATCGCGGCGGCCCGCGGCCTGAGGGTCCAGATCGACAAGGGCCTGCTCGAGTGCGACTTCGGCCAGTGGACCGGCGGCGAGCTGAAGGAGCTGATGAAGAAGCCCGAGTGGTCGACGGTGCAGCGCTACCCGAGCGGCTTCCGCTTCCCGGACGGCGAGAGCTTCAGCGAGATGCAGGCCCGGATGGGCGCGTGCCTGGAGCGGCTGCGCAACCGGCACCCGGGCGGCGTGCTCGTGGCCGTGTCCCACGCCGACACCATCAAGGCCGCGGTCACCCAGGCCATGGGCGCCCACCTCGACCTGTTCCAGCGGACCGCCATCTCCACCTGCTCCATCACGGCCATCGCCTACGGCACGAGCGGGCCGATGGTGCTCACCGTCAACTCGACCGGTGGCTCCCTGGCGGAGCTCCGCCCGTCCTGAGCTCTCCATTGCCGGCACGACCGTGACCAGCCCCAGCTTCGACCTCGGCGAAGTGGACGCCTTCACTGCGGGAACCGTGGGGCCGCCCGGCCAGCGGGTGTTCTTCCTGCAGGCCCGGAGCGCCGGCCAAGTGGTCACGCTCAAGTGCGAGAAGCAGCAGGTCGAGGCCCTCGGTCAGTTCCTCGAGCGCCTGCTCCAGGACCTGCCCGCCCCCGGTGAGGCTCCCTTGCCCACCGTCCTCGAGCTCATCGAGCCGATCGAGCCGTCGTGGATCGCCGGCCAGCTCGGCGTGGCGTGGGAGTCCGACCTCGACCGGTTCGTCATCGCGGTCGAGGAGCTCGACACCGCGGCGCTCGAGCAGGACGACGACGAGGAGGAGGACGAGCTGGCGGGTGAGCTCGACCTGACGCTCGATCCCACGCTCGACCGGGGGACGATGCGGTTGTTGGTGACGCGGGGTCAGGCCCTCGCCTTCGCCGGCCGGGCCGCCGAGCTCGTGGCCTCGGGCCGCCCGGCCTGCCGGTTCTGCGGACTGCCGATGGACCCGGAGGGACACCCGTGTCCCCGCATGAACTGACCGCGCCTCGCCTGCGCCACGGCGGACCTGACCGTTCCGCGCTCCGCTTGCTCGAGTGCGGCGAGGTCGAGATCGAGGGCCGGATGCCGTGGAGCTCGAACGCCACCTTTCTCACGACGCTGCGGTCCCGCGACGCCGAATGCCGGGCGGTGTACAAGCCGGGCCGCGGCGAGCGCCCGCTGTGGGACTTCCCGCACGGGCTCTACCGCCGGGAGCTGGCGGCCTACCTGTTGTCGGAGGCGTTGGGCTGGGGGCTGGTACCGCCCACCCTCATCCGCGAGGGACCGCTCGGCGAGGGCTCGTTCCAGCTGTTCATCGAAGCTGACTTCGAGCAGCACTACTTCACCCTCTACGAGCAACGTCCCGACCTCCACCCACAGCTGCTGGCCGTGAGCGCGTTCGACGTCCTGGCCAACAACACCGACCGCAAGAGCGGTCACGTCCTGCTCGGCCCCGACGACCGGATCTGGGGCGTCGATCAGGGTCTGTGCTTCGCCGCCGACTTCAAGCTGCGCACCGTGATCTGGGACTTCGGCGGCGAGGAGCTGCCACCCTCGTTGCTGGCCACGATCGAGCCGCTGGCGACGTCGATCCCCCTCGACCTTGCCGCGCTGCTCGACGACGAGGAGTGCGAGGCCATCCAGCAACGGGCTGGGCTGCTGCTACGTGACCCGCGCTTGCCGGTCGACACGACCGGCCGCCGCTATCCCTGGCCGATGGTCTGAGGGCTGCGGCGCGGCTGCCGCAGCGGTCAACGGGCCGACAGAGTTACCTCGCCGGGACGCCGAAGCGCTCACACCAGTGTGGGGTCAGGAACAGCGTGTTCGACTGGCCCGGCGCGTACGGCCGAAGGGCGCCATCGGTGTAGGCGAAGGGCACGTAGTCGCGCTTGCCGAGGAGATCGACAAGCTCCGCGGTGGGCGCCTCGATCAGCATCAGCGGGCCAAACCGATCGATGGTCTCCAATCCCCCCTTGATGACGTCCAGCTCGTATCCCTGGACATCAACCTTCATGAAGTACGGACTGAGCTCGAGGTCGTCGAGACGCCGCAGCTCGCACGACAGGACATCGAGCTCGAGATGCCGCGGATCGAACCCGTAGAGACGATCCTCGAGCCAGCTCTCGGCATCTACGCGATCAAACGAGGCAAGGCCATCGAAGACGTACCGGCGGTAGCGCGGGACGTAGAGCGGCTGGCGGCTGGTTGTGCTCGCCAGCCCGAACGAGTTCACCGTCACACGGGGATCGCCGTCGTACCGGACGCGAAGGACTGCGGCCAGGTTGGGGTTCGGCTCGAACGAGACGATGGGCACAGTGGGCGCGAACAGCCGGATGGCATCGATGCTCTGGCCACGGTTGGCTCCGACATCGAGCGCCTGCCGTCCCGCCGGTGGTGTGAGGTGTCGAAGAAGAGCGAAGTCCGCTTCGAACGGCATACGTCGCATCCGGCGCACACGGCGCTGCAGTCCGTACTTCGCGTCGGAGAGGCGCGGGAAGTACACCTGGGCGGTGCGCACGACCTTCTCCAAGCGTGAGCGGACGCTGCGCGGCGCGACGGATTCCGAGCTCCCGTGAGAAGGTGAGCTGGACTCATCCATGTGGTTCAGCACGGTGTTCCTATCCTTGCCGTCGCTCAGATGCGCATGAACATGCCGTCAGGCCGGCGGTCCGGATGGGGTGCCGGCTGCCAGAACGTCGTGGCGAAGGCCACGGCGAGAAGGGCGACCTCGACGACGGAGCCGACTTTGGCGCCGGCGATGAACCGTCGGTACAGCAGGGCGTCGACCTGGTGCAGCGAGATGGTGCGGATCCCTGCGAAGCAGCCAATGGTGAAGGACAGCAGCGCCATCGGGAGGTAGCGGCGCCGTCGCTCCGGCACCCGCCAGAGCGCGACCACGACCGCGACGAACCACGTGCCGGCGACCGCGCTGACGACCATGGCCTGGTACTTGCGGCGGTTCTCGTACCAGCCGGCGTGCTGCGCCTCGCGACGTCCGATGTCAGCGGCCAGCTCGGCCACGTTCCCGGCTCGGCCGAGCGCCATGAAGAGGAACAGCACTGCGGTCAGGAACCAGAACGTCGGCCAGAGGTTCGGGTTGGTGCGGGCCCGCCGATGCTCCCGCAGCCCGGCGACGAACGACCCGGCGGCCACCGCCAGGTAGCACGCGACCCGGAAGCTGTTGGAGTCCAGCCAGCCCGCCATCAGGTCAACCTACTGCGCAGGGACTACCCGGCGACCGGTGACGGGACTGCGGGCCGTCGACGCGGAACCGCAACGTCCGGCGATCGACCGGGACCGCGAGCCCGCGCGTGAAGCCGGACCCGAACGCGACCAGTCGCCGGAGCTTGGGCTTGCGGAGGTGCACGAGGTCCACGACGGCCGGGATCACCGCGCGGCAGAGCAACAGCCACACCGCGAGGAGCGCGACGACGGGATGTCCGGCACGGATCGGCTTCGCGAGGCACGCGCCGAGAGCGGACCAGTCCCGGACCGTGTGCTCCTTCCCCTCGGCCAGCGTCCGGAACCCGTGATGGACGATGGCGACTTCGGCGGTCTCGAAGACGTGCCAGCCCTTCAGGAGGAAGCGCAGCTCGAGATCGACATCGTCGGCGGAGGGAAAGCGCGCGCCCGGACCGAAGCTCTCGTCGATCCCGCCGAGGTCGAGCAGGGCGTCGCGGCGGACAGCCATCGCCGCCCCCAGTCCCGAGCTCGGGCCGAGCGCCATCGGATGCCTCACGAGTCGGTTTGCCTTGCACGAGTACGCCGGGATGTAGCCGAGGCTCCGGTCGTAGCTCGGCGTTTCGACGGTCGAGAAGACCAGGGCGACCTTCGGGTCCTCGAGCAACGGACGGCTGATGCCGCGCACCCAGCCGGGCGGCGCGACGCAGTCGTCGTCGGTCAGCACCACGTACGGGGAGCGGGCGAGCGTGAGCGCTTCCTGCAGGCCGGCTCCCTTGCCCATCGTCTCACTGCGCACGTAGCGCAGCCGGTGGCACCGGAACGGTTCCAGCGCCAGCTCGGCTGTCGCGCCGTCGGTCTGGTCGATGACGATGAGCTCGAGCGCGACGTCGTCGTCGGCGAGGATGGACGCGACGGCCCGGGCGAGATCGTCCGGCCGGTCCTTCGTGCAGATGGCCACCGAGATCAGCGGCCCGACGTCAACGCTCACGGCGACTGGCGCTAGGAATGCCGTCGGAAGACGGGGCGCACCGACCGGCCGACGAGATGAGCGTCGATGCCGTCGTCGAGCGCTCGACGGTAGATCTCGAGCGCACCGGTCACGGCCTCGATGGTCCGGTCGATCTCTTCTTGGCCGTGGGCGTAGCCGACGACGAACGACGGGGCGAGCACCCCCCGCCGGATCGTCTCCTGGAGGAAGAGGGTCCGGAAGGCTTGTGATGGGCGACCGTTGGCGTCCCGCGTCGTGTAGATGAGGTTGGCCGGATGGCCGAGCACCTGGAAGTGCTCCGCCACACCCGCCTCCGCGGCCGCAGCAGCGACGCTGTTCCTCAGCGCGTCGCCCGCCCACCGCAGGTGGCCGATCACGTCCTCGTCCTCGTAGACGCCGAGCGTGGCCAGGCCGGCGGCCAGCCCGGTGGTCTCGGCGCCGTGGGTGGTCGACAGCAGGAACACCCGCGCCCGGTCGGTGTGTAGGCCACCCAGCTCCATGATCTCCCGTCGACCGACGAGGGCCGAGAGCGCGAAACCATTGGCGATTGCCTTCCCGAAGGTGCTGAGGTCCGGTTCGATCCCGTAGGTGGCCTGCGCGCCGCCGACGTGCCAGCGGAACCCGGTGATCATCTCGTCGAGCACGAAGAGCGCACCGTGCGCGTGGCACAGCTCGACGGCGGCCGGCAGGAAGCCCTCGGCCGGCTCCACCGCGGTCGCCGCCTCCATCACCACGCACGCGACCTGACCTTCGTGTGCGGAGAGGACGCGCTCCAGGTCCGCGAGGTTGTTATATCTGAAACGAAGGCTGAGCGACGAGACAGCTGCCGGGATGCCGGCATCCAACGGGGTCGTCCCTATGAACCAGTCGTCGATGGAGAAGAACGGTTGGTCGGCGCACAGGACCACCAGGTCGCGGCCCGTGAAGGCGCGGGCCAGCTTGACGGCCGCCGTCGTCACGTCCGAGCCGTTCTTCGCGAACTTGACCATGTCGGCGGCCGGGAGCAGATCGAGCAGCCGCTCCGCCATGTCCACCTCGAGCGGTCCGGGTCGCACGAAGTTGGTGCCGTCCATCGCGGCCTGGACGACCGCGTCGACGACGCGAGGGTGGCCGTGGCCGAGCACCACGGACCGCAGCCCACCGCCGTACTCGATGAACTCGTTGCCATCGACATCCCAGACGTGGGCACCGGAGCCACGGGCGATGAACCCGGGCGAGTCCAGCGGGTACTGGTCGTCGCCCTTGGCGTAGGTGTGGGCACCGCCGGGGATGAGCTCGTGCGCCCGCTTGCGGTACTCGCCCGATCTGTCGAAGTCCATCGCGCCCATTCTCCGCTCCGACGAGATCGGGACATGCACGACCGGATCCCTGCCCGGAGTGGATCGTAGTGAGTGCGTCCCAGCGTTCTCCCGCCGCCGGCGGAGCGAACGGCTCGACGAGTCTCTCCGCCGGGCACGACCACGCTCCGTGGTCCGATCCGCGCGGGTCCGATCCGAGCCGGTCCCGACAGGTGGCCGGGAGCTGACCAGTGGTCCCCGCCCGTGGGGGTTTGGGTGGTTCGTGGGAGGATGAGCGCTTGCCAGCGGAGGGCGGACAGGATGCGGGTTCTGGTAACAGGCCACAAGGGATACATCGGCGCTGTGCTGGTGCCGCTGCTCCTCGACGGCGGGTTCGAAGTGGTCGGCATGGACACCGACTACTACGGAGAGTGCGGCTTCGCCGGCACGCTGGCTGACGTCCCCGAGCTACGCCGCGACATCCGCGACGCCACCGCTGGCGATCTCGAAGGCGTCGACGCGGTGATCCACCTCGCGGCGCTGTCGAACGACCCCTTGGGCGACTTCGACCCCGAGCTGACCTACGACATCAACGAGCGCGCCACGATCCATCTCGCTCGCCTCGCCCGCGACGCCGGTGCAGAGCGCTTCCTGTTCTCGTCGTCCTGCAGCAACTACGGCGCCGCCGGCGACGATCTCCTGGACGAGACCGCTCCGTTCAACCCGGTGACGCCGTACGGCATCTCGAAGGTCCGGGCCGAGCTCGGGCTGCTCGAGCTCATGGACGACGACTTCAGCCCCGTGCTGCTCCGCAGCGCCACTGCGTACGGCGTGTCACCGCGCCTGCGCTGCGACATCGTGCTCAACAACCTCACCGCCTGGGCGATCTCGACGGGAACGGTTCTCATCAAGAGCGACGGCACCCCCTGGCGGCCGATCGTCCACATCAGGGACATCTGTCGGGCCTTCATCGCCGCACTTCGTGCACCGCGCGAGGCCATCCACGGGCAGGCGTTCAATGTGGCCAGGCTCGGCGAGAACTACCGCATCCGCGAGCTGGCCGAGATGGTGAAGCAGGCCGTCCCCGGCTGCAGCATCGAGTTCGCGGGCGATGCCGGCCCGGACGCCCGCAACTACCGAGTCGACGCATCGAAGATCGCGGCGGCGCTGCCCGACTTCGCGCCGACCTGGACGGCCGCGGACGGAGCGCGAGAGCTGTACACGGCGTTCAAGGAGTTCGGCATGACCCTCGACGAGTTCGAGGGATGGCGCTTCCGCCGGATCGGCCAGATCAAACGACTCATGGCCGACGGTCGGCTGGGATCCGACCTGCGCTGGACCTCCTGATGGCCTGCTCCAGGGCGGACACGATCGGGGCGACGCCAGCATGAAGGCGTCGATCGGGAAGAACCTGAGCGCGCTCGTCGTGGCGCAGTTCGCCACCGCGGCGATCTCGATCGTCGTGCTCGTCCTCGCGCCCCGCCGCCTGGGCGACGCCCAGTTCGGCGAGCTCACGGTCGGGCTGACGTTCCTGATGTTCTTCGACCTGGTCGCGCTGACAGGCACCAACATCTTCCTCGTCAAGTCGGTCGCCCGCGAACCGTCCCGCGTCGGCGCCTTCGTGGTCAACACGCTGATGATGAAGCTCTGCCTGTGTGGGGTGCTGGCGGTCATCGCCGTGACCCTGTCCCATGCCATCGGCTACCCAGGACAGATCCGCGCCATCATCGCGGTGGGCTGCATCGGCATGACGACCTTGGCGCTCAACGACACGGTGACCGCGGCGCTCCAAGGGCTCGAGCGCATGGCACGACCGGCCATGTGGGGCGTGGTGCAGCAGTATGTGACCAGCGCGTGCGGCATCCTCGTTCTGCTCACCAACCGCGGACTCGTCCTCTACGCGGTCAGCCTGTCCTGCTTCGGCATCATCAGCTTGATCCCGAACACCCTCAGCCTCTGGCCGGAGCTGCGCGACCACCTCCGGGTCGATGTCCGGCTGTGGAGGACGGTCTTCCTCGGTGGCTTGCCGTTCGCCAGCTGGGCCGCCGTGTCGCTCTTCTACGGCTACGTCGACATCCTCATGCTGCAGGCGATGACCAACGATGCCACCGTCGGTTGGTACGGGGTGGCCTGGGCGTGGGTCGGCTTCCCTGCGTTCTTCTCGTCGCTCGTCGTCGCGGTCTTCTTGCCGTCACTGTCGGCTGAGGGCGTCGGAGATTCGCCCGACTTCTCGATGCTGGCCAACAAGGCACTGCGGCTCGTGATCTTCGTCGGCGCGCCGGCTGCGGCCGGGATCGCGCTCGTCGCGCCCACGATGCTCGGACTCCTGTACCCGCCCGACTTCGAGCATGCCGTCGCCCCCCTCCGCATCCTCGCGTTGCACATCCCGTTCGTGGCGATGGACATGATCCTCGGGATCGCGCTCGTCGCTCGGGACCGTCAGAAGCAGTGGCTCGCGGTCGGGTGCATCGCCGCCGTCTTCAACCCGATCGTCAACCTCGCCGCGATCCCGTTCAGCGAGAGGGTCTTCTCGAACGGGGCGATCGGGGCCGCCACGGTGACGGTAGCCACAGAGGG
>JBKPRL010000122.1:0-6847 GCA_046734535.1 bacterium
GCATGGACCCGACCATGTACATCGGCACGCCGGTCGAGAAGTGGGGCGAGAAGGAGTGGGTCGAGTTCGGCATGGAGGCCCGGCGTTGGAGCCTGAGCCAGTTCATGCACGGCGAGCAGGGCGCGCTGCTCTGCACGGCGAAGATCACCGAGACCGTGCCCTGGTACGACGCCAAGCTGTACGCCTCGACGCAGGTCGTCGACGAGGCCCGTCACGTCGAGGTCTTCGCCCGCTACCTCGAGGAGAAGCTCGGCGGCGGCTACCAGGTCAACGCCCACCTGCGGATGCTGCTCGACGACATTGTCAACGACAGCCGCTGGGACATGACCTACCTCGGCATGCAGGTGATGGTGGAGGGGCTGGCGCTCGCGGCCTTCGGGTTCATGCACCAGCTCACTGGCGAGCCGCTCCTCAAGAAGATGTTGCGCTACGTGATGAGCGACGAGGCCCGCCACGTGGCCTTCGGCGTGCTCAGCCTGAAGGAGGTCTACGACGGGATGACCGATCCCGAGATCAAGGACCGCCAGGAGTTCGCCTTCGAAGCCGCCGTCCGCATGCGCGACCGCTTCCTGCAGCAGGAGGTCTGGGAGCGGATCGGGATCAACCCGCGCGAGGTCGTGCCGCTCGTGATGCAGGACCCGATGCGGGCCGTGTTCCAGCAGATGCTGTTCTCGAAGATCGTCCCGAACTGCAAGAAGCTTGGTCTGCTGGGCCGCAACGATGCGTGGCTGCGCCGCCGGTTCGAGGAGATGGGCGTCATCCAGTTCGAGGACTGGACCGACACGGGCGAGGAGTACCTGCAGTTCGAGCTCGGCCAGGAGGCACCGGCACCGCTGCCGGCGGCCTGACCCCATCTGACCCACCGTTGCGGTCGGGCCTGGGCGCTCACCGCCGAAGGGGATAGGTCCCCCCATCGGACACGAGGGGCGGAGGCCGAGACCCGAAGTGGAGCCACTTCGTCTGGAGCCGTTCACCGAGCGGATGCCGCCATGTGCCGCTCACGACGACCGTTCGGTCGGCGCGCGGTGGCGGAGGAGGGTGCGCCCCGGCCATCGTCCGTCCGAACCGATCGATGAACGACAGCCCACGCGGGCGGTCGGCATCGCCGACGATTCCGAGCAGACCACGGTGGTGGAGCCGGTGATGGCGGGGGCAGAGCGCCATGAGGTTGGCAGGCTCGGTGACGCCTCCATCCTCCCAGTGGCGGATGTGGTGGATCTGGACCCTGCGGCTGGTGCAGCCCGGCACGCGGCAGCCCTGGTCGCGGTCCTCGATGACCCGCCGCAGCCATTCGGGAACGATCCGGCTCGACCGTCCGAGGCTCACAGAGCGGCCATCCCGCAGCCCCACGACGAGGCCCGAGGCGTCGCACAGCAGCTGGCGCCGCAGCCGGGACGGGAGCGCGGGCCCCAGGTGCCAGTACGCGGCACCACCGAGGGGCACGTGGAACATCGCGCTGAACCTCTCGCGCCGGGCGATCGAGGGCACTGCGGCGAGCGAGCGGCGGGCGACCTCGACGAGCGCCTCGGGCGCGGTCGCCGGCTCGTCGTGCTCGTGGAACAGCGCGTCACGGGCTTCCCGCAGTGCCGCATCGACGATGGCGCCCTCGTCGGCGTCGAGCACCGCCCGAAGGCGGTAGCGACCTCGATCGTCGAACCAACCGGTCACGAAGCACGGGTCAGGCGCTACGCCCGCCGCCGCTCCGACCGGCGCTGGCGCGACCGGCGCCTCGAACGCGTACCGGCGAAGCGAGCGGCGGAGCTGGGAGACGGTGGCCAGGCGGGCCAAGGCAGCCACGTCCTCGTCGTACTCGGGTGGTGTGTGGCGGGCGACGACGGTGACCTGGTCGACCGAGAGCTCGCCGTCGTCGAGGGCTCGGAACGTGGCCGGCAGGACCTCGTGCCGCGTCGCGAGCTGAACGAGGTCCCGTGCCCGCGCCGGCGAAAGGCCGGTCTTCCAGGCGACCCACTGCTCGCAGGTGAGGATCCCAGCGCCCTCCCAGCACCGGCTCTCGAGCGCCTGCGCGACCAAGGACACCAGCTGACCGTGCAGCGCGTTGAGCTGCCCGCACACCGAGGCCAAGCCTCGCTCGATCTCCTCCGCCGTCATGCGAACGAACGTACGTCAGGGGTGTCGCGCGGTTCCTGGTGAGCCCCCGGGCCGCTGTCCGGCTTGTGGACCGGCGGCCGCCTCCGGCTCACAGCTTCAACGTCGCCAGCCGGGCTGCCAGGGTCGCGCGGACCGCGGCGTACGCCGGGTCGGACGCCCGGTTCTGGAGCTCGAACGGGTCGAGCACGAGGTCGTACAGCGCTCGTCCACCGTTCGCGTACTCGGCGTACTTGTGCTGGGTCGTGCGCAGCGCATCCCACGCGGTCCCCGCGGCCTCGAGGTAGGCCGCGTCGCGCACCGACGCGCCGCTCGTGAGGAGGGGGCTGAGATCGACACCGTCCGCGCTCAGGCGTGGAGCGCCGGCGAGCGCGCACACGGTCGAGGAGAGGTCGACCGAGCTGATCAGCCCGGGCTCGACCCGCCCGGCCACTCCCGGCCACCGCACGAGGAAGGGGACGCGGCTCGGTTCCTCGTAGGGCTCACCCTTCTTGAAGAGACGGTGCTCGCCCAACAGGTAGCCGTTGTCGCTCGTGAAGAACATCGCCGCGGCGCCGAGCCGGCCGGTGTCGGCCAAGGCGGCGAACAGCGTCGCCAGTCCCTCGTTCACGCCGAGGAGCGACCGGCCGATGTTCAGCCGGTCCGTCTCGACCTGTGCCAGCTGCGTCGCCGTCAGCGGCTTCGCCGCGTTGTCCGGTGGCGGCTTGTCGCTCACGTCGGCCTCGTTGAACGACGGTGGCTTGTCCGGGAGCGTGACGGGACTGTTGGCGAAGCGGGCCGGTGGCGTCGCCGGGAGGTGGGGGGCCTGGGGTCCGAGGTAGAGGAAGAGCGGCGTCGTGGTCGGAGTGGCGAGGACCTGGGTGGCCGCGAGCCCGAAGACATAGTCGGTGGTGTGCTGGGTCGCGGGCTTCCAGTTGCTGGAGCCGGCGGCGTACCAGACGTCCCATCCCGGCGGCACGTACGTTCGACCCTTCGTCCACGGGAACTCGTTCAGGTACTTGCCGATGAGCACGGTCCGGTAGCCGGCGCTCTTGATCCGGGTGGCGATGGTGTCGTTGTCGGGCATCTTGTAGGTCGTCGGGTTGTTGGTGACGCCCGTTCGGTACGAGTAGGTGCCGCGGAAGAGGCCGGCTCGAGCCGGGCCACACAGCGGTGTCTCGATCGAGGCGCTCGTGCAGTCGACCCACGCGGCATCGAGGTTGGTCAGGATCTTGCGGTAGTCGAAGCGCATGTCGTCAGCCACGATCACGACGATCGTCAGCACCGTCCCCGCACCGAACGCGCGTGGGCGAGTGACCCCTGGCCAGACCGCGGCGGAGACGGCCCCGGCGCCCCCGCCGAGCAGCAGCTCCCGTCGCGTGATCCCCATCTCGTCCTCCCGGATCCGGACCGCCGGCCTGCCGACGCGAAGGGTACGCCGCTGTCCCAGTCCTGCGGGCAGGCCACCGTCAGGACCGCCGCCGATCAGGGTTTGAGCTGCGCCAGCCGCGCCGAGTACGGGCTCAGATCCCTGACCCGGGCCAGGTTGTTCATCTCGTAGGGGTCGGCGGCCAGGTCGTACAGCTCGCGGGTGCCGTCGCCGTACTCCACGTACTTGGCCGTCCCGCTGCGCATGGCGTTCCAGCCGCCGCCCGGCGGCTCGATGTAGACGAAGTCCTGGTGCACCGGCGTGCCCCTCGTGAGCAGTGGGGCGAGGTTGACGCCGTCAGTGCCGGGTGCGGTCGTGCCGGCCAGCGCGCAGACGGTGGCCGAGAGGTCGACCGAGCCGATGACACCCCGCTCGGTCCGGCCAGCCACACCCGGCCAGCGGACCATGAACGGCACGCGGCTGGCCTCGTCGTAGGCCTCGCCCTTCTTGACCATCCGGTGCTCGCCGAGGAGATAGCCGTTGTCGCTGAGGAAGAACAGGTGGGCCGTCGCCAGCCGCCCGGTCGCGGCAAGGGCGCCGAACAGTGTCGCCAGGCCGTCGTCCACACCGAGCAGGCAGCGGGCGATGCCGATCCGGTCGACGTCGATCGCGGCCTGGACCGTCTTGCTCAAGAGCGGGAACTGGCGGCTCGGTGGCTTGTCGCTGACGTCGGCCTCGTTGTAGGACGGTGCCTTGGGCGGCAGCGGCGGCTGGTCCTGCGCGTGGCGGGCCGGCGGGTTGGCCGGAAGGTGCGGGTCGGTAGGACCGAGCCAGAGGAACATGGGCGTGGTCGCCGGCGTGGCGAGGACCTGGTCCGTGGCGAACCGGAACACGTAGTCCGTCGGCCATGCCCCGTTGAGGTTCTGGATGAAGGGGGCCGACCCGTCCGCGTTCCAGGCGTCCCACCCGGGCGGGACGTACGTGGAGGACCGGCGGAACTGGGCCGGCGCCGCGGGCCATGGGAAGTCGTTCAGGTACTTGCCGGACAGGACCGTCTTGTACCCCTGCGCGTGGATGCGCGTGGCGATGGTGTCCGTGTCGTTCATCAGGTACGTGGAGGAATTGCCGATGACGCCCGTCCGGGACGAGTACCGGCCCGTGAACAGCGCGGCTCGCGAGGGCCCGCACATCGGCACCTCGATCGCCGCGTTCACGCAGTCGATCCAGCTGGGGGGATCCAGGCGGGTGAGCAGGCCCCGGTAGTCGAAGCGCATGTCGTCGGCGATGATCACGACGATCGTGCGGGGCGCGTTCGGATCCGGGAGCAGGGGCGGGGGGACCTGGTCGGGCCCGCACGCGGCGAGCACGGCGGCCGTCCCGGCCATCGCGCCAGCCCCTTTCAGCAGCTCCCGTCGGGTGAGCGGCATCTCGGCGAAGTGCTCCTTTGCGGGCAAGGACCGGGAGCGGCCCGGAGGGCTCGGGGCCTCGGCTGAGGACCGCTCGACGTTACGGTTGGTCAACCCCCACCGTCCGGCAGGGTGTCATCCCCGGCTCTCGAATGCGAGGTCGGCCACGGACACGCTGGGTGGTGACCACACAGTGGGGTGACCCGACCACCGTCTGGCGTGGGCCCGTCGTCGGCCTGCCGGCGGGAGAAGGCGGCCGAGGCTTCCGAACCGCCGCCGGCGGCGCTGATACCGTTCTCCTCGGTATGGCGTACGACTCCGACCCCAGGTTCCGAGTCCTCCACGCGCTGCGCATCAAGGGGTTCGCGAAGGTCGACGTGCTGTCCGACCTCTCCGCCGTCGGGCCCGACGAGGTCGAGCAGCACCTGGCGGACTTCCAGACCGACGAGATCGCCCTCTTCCGCGAGGCTCGGGCGCTCTGGCAGCTCACCCCGAAGGGCAGGGAGGTCCACGCGGAGCAGCTGGCGTCGGAGTCCGACGTCGTCCGTCCCCTCGTCGCGCCCCACTACCCGGGCTTCCTCGAGCTCAACGAGGCCTTCAAGGAGCTCTGCGGCGACTGGCAGCTGCGCGGTGGGGCTCCCAACGACCACACGGACGCCGCCCACGACGAAGCCGTCATCGGCCGCCTGCTGGAGATCGACAGCCAGGCCCAGCCGGTCGTGATCGCCGTCGGCAGCGAGGTGACGCGCATGGCGCCCTACGCGCCGCGGCTGTCGAGCACGGCGCAGAAGGTGGCCGAGGGCGACCACCAGCTGTTCACCGGTGTGATGTGCGGCTCGTACCACGACGTCTGGATGGAGCTGCACGAAGACCTGATCCTCACGCTCGGCATCGACCGGGCCAAGGAGGGGTCGTTCTGATGCCGGCGCGGTTCGGCCAGGTGCTGACCGCCATGGTCACGCCCTTCGACGCCGAGGGTGGCCTGGACCTCGACGCGGCCCGGGACCTGGCCCGCTGGCTGGAGGCCCGCGGCAACGACGGGCTGGTCGTCGCCGGCACGACCGGCGAGGCGCCCGTCCTGTCGAACGACGAGAAGCTCAGCCTGTGGGCCGCAGTGGCCGAGGCGGTCTCGATCCCGATCATCGCCGGCGCCGGCACGAACGACACCGCCCACTCCGTCCACCTGACCGTCGAGGCATCGCGGCTCGGCGTCGCTGGCATCCTGGCCGTCGGCCCGTACTACAACCGGCCCTCGCAAGCCGGCCTGGAGGCGCACTTCCGCGCTGTCGCCGCCGCGACGCACCTTCCGGTGATGATCTACGACATCCCGATCCGGACCGGGCGCAAGATCAGCACGGCGACCCTCCTGCGGCTGGCCCGGGACGTGCCGAACGTGCTGGCGCTGAAGGACGCGGCCGGCAACCCGGGCGAGACCGCCGCCCTGATCTCCAGCGCACCCGATGGCTACGAGGTGTACTCCGGGGACGACTCGATGACCCTGCCGCTGCTCGCTGCCGGCGCGGTCGGAGTGGTCGGCGTAGCGACCCACTGGACCGGGCCGGACCACCAGGAGCTGTTCGAGCTCTGGGAGAAGGGCGACCTCGTCGGCGCCCGCCTGGTCAACTCCCGCATGCTCCCGAGCTTCGCCTACGAGACCGGCGACGACGCCCCGAACCCGATCCCGACCAAGGCGCTCCTGCGTGTGCTCGGGCTGCCGGTCGGCGAGGCGCGCCTCCCGATGGGCCCGGCACCGGCCGGGTTGGAGGATCGGGCTCGGGGGGTCCTCGCGGACCTGGAGCGGTGGCGGGAGGCTTTCCCGGACCGCCCCGACCGCCCGTCCGCCTGACGATGGCGGCGCCGGTCAGCATCGCGTTCCTCGGCGGCCTGGGAGAGATCGGCCGCAACTGCATGGTCCTGCAGCAGGACGGGCGGTGGCTGCTCATCGACTGCGGGCTGATGTTCCCCGACGCCGACATGCACGGCATCG
>JBKPRL010000123.1:0-7485 GCA_046734535.1 bacterium
GGAACGCCGTGCTCTTGCCCGAGCCGTTCGGCCCGAGCACGGCGACGACCTCACCCGCCTTGGCGGTGAGCTCGAGGTCGAGCGCGAACATGCCGACGGTCCGCACGAGGCGGGCGGACAGCGTCATGCCGCGGGGCTGCCGCCGCCCAGGAACCGGTCGCGCAGGGCGACCAGCAGGCCGAAGGAGACCGCGATCAGGACCAGGCTCAAGACGATGGCCTCGTCCGGGTTGGTCTCGTTGGCGATGTAGATCGCGAGCGGCATGGTCTGCGTGCGGCCAGGGAAGTTCCCCGCGAACGTGATGGTGGCGCCGAACTCGCCCAGCGCCCGGGCCCAGGCCAGCACCGCGCCGGCGACGAGCCCCGGCCGTATGCCGGGCAGAATCACGCGGCGGAAGACGTAGCCGCGGGAGGCGCCGAGCGTGCGCGCCGCCTCCTCGTAGCGGGTGTCGAGCTGACGGAACGCCGCTTCGACCGTGATGACGAGGAACGGCATCGCCACGAAGGTCTGGGCCACGATCACCCCCCAGGTGGTGAACGGCAACGTGAAGCCAAACCACCGGTCGAGGTACTGCCCTACCAGACCGCGGCGGCCGAGCGCGTAGAAGAGCGCGACGCCCGCCACCACCGGCGGCAGCACCATCGACAGCGTGCAGAGCGCTCGCGCCAGCCCCCGACCCGGGAAGGAGACCCGGGCCAGGAGCCAGGCGAGGGGGACCCCGAAGATCACCGCCAGCGCGGTCGCCCACGTCGAGCAGTAGAGCGACAGGCGCAGCGCGGTGAGCGAGCCCTGAGACGTGAGGATGGACCACGCGTCACCCCATGGCGCCTTCCACAGCAGCCCGATGAACGGCAGCGCGAAGAACCCGATGGCGATGATGGCGAGGATCAGGGCCGGCAGCGGAAGCCGCTCCCGACCGACCTTGCGGTGGACGGCGACTGGCCGGACCGGCGCCGTGGCGGTCACGGTGAGCCGAAGCCGAACTTCGCCATGATCGACTGACCCTCCGTCCCGAGCAGGAAGTCGATGAAGGCCTGGTCAACCTCGGCATGCTTCGAGGTCTTCACGCTGGCGATCGGGTACTGGGCCACGACGTTGATGTCAGCGGGGATGTCCACGCCCTCGGCCTTGCTTCCGGCAGCCGTCACGTCGGTGACGTAGACGATCCCGGCGTCGGCTTCCCCCGCGGTGACCTTGGTGACGACACCCTTCACGTTCTGCTCCAGGCTCACCGGCGTCACCGCGACCTTCGCCGTGTCGAGGATCTGCGTGGCGTACTTCCCGCACGGCACCTCGGGCGCGCACAGCACGACCTTGAGGTCGGGCTTGGCCAGGTCGGCCACGCCGGTGATGCCCTTCGGGTTCCCCGGGGCGACGATGATCTGGAGCAGGTTGGTGGCGAAGACGACCGGCTCTGTGCCGTTGAGGGTGGCCGCGGTGAGCTTGTCCATGTTCGTGGTGTCCGCCGAGGCGAAGACGTCCGCCGGCGCGCCCTGCGTGATCTGTTGCACGAGGGCCGAGGACGCGTCGAAGCTGAACGTGGCCTTGGCGTCGGGGTTGGCCGCGGTGAACGCCTCGCCGACGGCGTTGAACGAGTCGGTGAGCGATGCGGCCGCGAAGACGGTGATGTCACCGGAGACCGTGGTCGTGCTGGTCGTGGCGGCCGCGGTGGCCGCCGCGGTGGCCGCAGCCGCGGTGTCCGAAGCCGCCGCCGAGGCCGCCGCAGTGGTCGTCACCGCGTCGTTGCTGTCGCTGCCGCACGCCGCGGCCACGAGCGCCAAGAGGGTGAGCGGGGCGAGGAGTCGGCGTGCGGTTCGCCTCATGAGACGGGACCATAGTCAGATCCTCACTGATGTTCGATCAAGAAGTGAGTACCCTGGCCCTGTGCCGACCGCGACGAGTGCCCGCCCCGCCCGCTCGAGCAGGGCGAAGACGACACTCCCCCAGGCCTCGTTCGCGGAGCTCGTCTGCCTGACGCTGATCATCCAGGGAGTTGCTCACGGCTGGGCGCTCGGCACGGTGCTGGCGCCGGACGGCGAGCTCGGGCGCATCTGGACGCTGAGCCGCCCCCTCACCTACCGGGCCGTCGACGGACTGGCCGACAAGGGCTTGGCGACGCGGCGGGGCCAGAGCGCGGGTCACGGCCGCGAGCGGGTGGAGCTGGTTGCGACGGCGGCAGGCCGCCGCGCCGCCACGCGCTGGCTGGAGACGCCGGTGCAGCACCTTCGGGACGTGCGCACCGAGCTGCTGGTCAAGCTGAGGCTGCGGGAACGAGGCGGCCTCGACACCACGGACCTCCTCGCCGCCCAGCGGGAGCTGTTCGAGCCCGCGATCGACGCGCTCACCTCGACCGCCGCCGACGACGACCTCGTCGACCTCTGGCGCCGCGAGAGCGCGCGGGCGGTGCGCCGCTTCCTCGACCAGGCGCTCTACCCGGCCGATCCGGCGGAGTCGGCGCGGCCGGAGCTGCGCCTCAGCGCCCGCAACCAGCTCCGAGGCACCATCACGGCCGTTCAGCACGGCGAGGTGATGTCCACCATCAAGGCGGTGCTCGGTGACGGTCAGCCCCTGACCGCCGCCATCACGAAGGAGGCCGCCCGCGACCTCGACCTCGCGCCGCGTGACCATGTGGTCGTCGTCATCAAGTCGACCGAGGTGATGCTGGCCAAGAGCTAGGCGTCGAGGCTGGCTCCGCCGGCCCGGGCGCTTCCCGTACGATCACCGGTCTGCGGTCGGGCGACGAGGACACTGCGACCCGGGCGGGCACCTTTCGGGCCGCCCTGGCCCATCGTGGCTACCGGCTCGTGCTCGGCGCCTACGCATGTGGGGCCGCCAGCATCGGCGCGAGCTCGGTCGTGGTGTCGATCACCCTCTTCGCCCGCACCGGCTCGGCCGCGTGGGCCGGTGTCGGCGCGCTCGTCCGCGTCGTCCCGTTCATGCTGTTCTCCGGCGTGGCCGGGGTCGTCATCGATCGGACGGACGGTCGGCGGATGCTGGTCGTGGCCGTGACCGCGCAGGTCGCCTGCAGCTGCGTCCTCGCGGTCGCCGCCAGCTGGGCGCCGCTCGTCGCGGTGGCCGCACTCGGCTTCGTCAGCACCTTGCTGTGGACCCCGGCCTACCCGTCCATGGCCTCGCTCGTGCCGCGGATGGTCGGCTCCGAGAACCTCGCGCCGGCGAACGCGCTCATGTCGACGGTCGAGTCGGCCGGCTGGAGCGCGGGTCCCGGCCTGGGCGGTCTCCTCCTCACCGTCGCCGGTCCCGGGCTGGCGGCCGCCGCCGCGGGCGCCATCGCCGCGGTCGGTGCCGCGCTCGCGCTGCAGGCCGACCGGCAGCCGCTCGCCACCCTCACCGTGGCTCCGGCGCGCGAGCCGTTCCTCGACTCCCTCCGGGCCGGCACGCAGGCCATCTTCGCCACCGCGGCCGTCGTCGTGCCCCTCGTGCTGGTGCTCGTCACGGACGTGGTGTTCGGCGCCACCCAGGTCGTGCTGCTGATCGCCGCGACCGACGTCCTCGGCATGAGCCGCGGCGGCTTCGGTGCGCTGAGCGCGGCACTCGGCGCGGGATCGCTGGCCGCGCTCCTCGTCGTCAACCGGGCCGCCCGGTCCGGCCGGGCGCTGCTGGTGCTCGGCGTCGCCGTGCTGGCGGCCAGCGTGCCGGTCGCACTCGTCGCCGTCGCCAATGGGCCGCCGATGGCGCTCATCCTGGTCGGGACCCTGGGCCTAGGCTTCGTCGTGACCGACGTCCTCGCCCTCACGACGCTCCAACGCCTGATCCCGAGCGACCGCCTGGCCCGGGTGTTCGGCATCCTCGACTCGCTGCTCGTGGGCGCCTCCGTGCTCGGTGCCGCGCTCAGCGCCTGGCTGGTCGGCCTCATCGGCATCCGAGCGACGCTCGTGGCGATCGGTGTCGCTCCAGTGGTCGCCGTGGTCGGCGTCGCGCGTCTGGCTCATCCCCTCCGACCCGAGGCGATCGACCGCGCGGCCCTTCGCCCCGCGATCGATCTGCTGGCCAGGCTGCCGATGCTGCGCACCGCCAGCATCCCCACCATCGAGGCGTTGGCCAACGCGGCCACAGAGCGCGTCATGGCCCCCGGGACGCAAGCCGTCACGCAGGGCGACGCACCGGACGACTTCTACGTCATCGTCCACGGCCGGTTCGACGTACTGGTCACCGGTGGCGACGGCGTCATCAGGCACATGCGCTCGCTCGGCACGGGCGACGCCTTCGGCGAGATCGGCTTGCTGCACGGCGTGCCCCGCACCGCGACGGTGGTCGCCACGACGGACGCCGAGGTCCTCCAGGTGCCAGGTAGCGCCTTCCTCCGCGCCGTCGGCGGCGGGGTGACCGGCGGTACGGGCCCCACGGCCGGCGCCATCGACTACTTCACCGCCGGATGAGCCCGCGCGCCGGTCCCTCCGTGGTTGCTGGAGGACGCATCCGGGTAAAGGTGCCAGCCGTGCCGACCGACGCCGAACGTGAACCGGACGAGCTCGCCTCTGCTGCCGAACAGGAAGTGGTCCCGCAGCACGGTGGCCCGACGTCGGCGGCGAACCAGCGGCGGGATGCCGACCACGTGGAGGACCACCGGGAGGGCAACGGCGATCCGTTGTCCGGGGACAGCCACAACGTCCACCCGCGGTCCCGCCGCGCCGGTGGTGGCCGCGGGCACCCGGACGACGCGGCCACCGGTCCCGATCAGCCAGCGAGGCCGTGAGCGATGCACATCGTCGAACGTCCGCTGCGGATCGTGCGAGCGCCAGCATGAGCCAGCCACCCCCGATGGCCCCGCCGCCGCCGGCGGGCCGCACCGAGCCCGTGGTACCGGAGCCGCGACACGCGCAGATCGACCGGCTGGCCATCGGCGGCGCCATCGTCGGTCTGGTGCTGTTGGTCGGGATCATGCAGGTCCCGAAGCCGCTGCCCGGTGCCCTCGAAGCTGCCGCGGTGAGCGCTGGCATCGCCCTCGGCTGCGCGGCCATCACCTCGCAGCGGACACCGGTCTCCCGGATGTCGAGGGTCCGGAACGAACGCCTCGCCGACCTGTTCTTCGTGGTGCGGGTCATCGGCGTGCTGGCCACCGCCACCGCCTTGGCGCTGGTCCTCAACTACCTCTACACGCCGGCGTTCGTCGTGTTCCTGGTGCTGGCCATCCTGGCGCTCATCGTGGCGATCTTCGGACGCTGACCCCGGGACGCGGCGCGCGCCCCGGAGCCGATCGCGGCGGAGATCGATGGGGACGATCCGCCGCGATCGGCCAGCCGTCAGTGTGCGCTCTCCGAGCGGCCGTACCGACCACCCATCCGGGTGCTTCTGCGGCTGGTTCCGAACGCTGGCCCGTCACTGACGGTGGTCGGGGCCGGTCATGAGATGTGTGTGCCCGTCGGCGTCGAAGACGAGCTCGGTCAGCTGCCCGGGCGTCACCTCGTCGTCGGTGCCGAGCGCGACCGCGACCTTCTGGTAGCTCCACTTCATCACGTCGAGGGTGAGCTCGAGCAGCTCCTCGGCGCTGAAGTGCCGATGGGCCTGCTCGTCGAGCGACGGGGAGATGGCACCGGGGAGCGTCATCAGCGCGTCGGTCAGCCGTAGCGCGACCTTGTGACGGTCAGCCAGGTCGCTCGACTCGTAGTGGTCGACCTGCGCGGCCATGGCCTCCTGCAACCCGTGCTCCTTGGCAACTGCCAGGCGGAGCGACATTCAGGTGTGGCAGTCGTGGTAGCGGGCGCAGCGGAGCCGGACCAGCTCGGTCGTGACGGGATCCAGACGAGAGAGCCGCACGACCGCCGCCTGCCACGCGTCGAGCGCCCGGCGGACGACCTCGGCCGCCTTCACGTCCTCCGGTATCCGGCGCTGCCGGTTCACGCGAGGGTCTTCCCTTCGTAGAGGCGCTCCCAGGCCAGCCGGAGGCGTTGCCGCTGCTCGAGGACCAACAGCGCGGTCACGAAGTCGCGGAACGGCTCCGCGCCGAGCTGCTCCGCCGCGGCCAGAGCGAGCTCGTCGGTCATGCCGGCGACGTCGATGACGAGCTGCTCGCACACCGCGAGGCAGGCCCGCTCCCGTGGTCCGAAGCGGGCCGAGGACGGCCACGCGGCCAGATCGGCGATCGTCGCCTCCTCGAGACCCGCGGCGATGGCGGCTGGCGTGCGGGCATCCTCCTCGGCCACGCAGCCGAGCAGCCGTGCGGTCCTCAGCCGGCACAGCTCGAGCAGCACCGGGTCGCCGACCTTCCACACCGCCTCGTGGAGCTCGTCCAGGTGTCGCAGGACGTCCGGATGGTCGACGAGGACGGACGCCATCAGCTCGCCCGTCCCGCTCGAGCCCATGGTCGCACCGTACCCGCTGCGGCCTCCGCGGTCAGCCGGCGACGAGGTAGCCGCCGACGACGGACCCGGTGCGGTCCAAGGACCTGGCCAACGCGCCGGTGCCCGCTGATCCGGCGACGGCGGCGTCGGTCAGTCCGAGCTGCACCGGGAGGACGACGTAGCTGGGTCGGTCGACGTAGGTGGCGATCGCCTCCGGCCTCGCGACGGCGAACGATCCGTCCGGCTGCTCGGTGACCCGCAGCCGGACCATCATCCCGTCCTGGCCGCGGACGCCGCAGCAGGGGCTCGAGCTGCCCATCCCGGTCAGGAAGTTCCCGAGCCCGAACACCACCCACCGGCCGTTGACCTGTTCGATGGGCTGCACGACGTGCGCGTGGTGGCCGACGATGACGTCGACGGCGCCGCTGGCCGTGATCTCCTCGGCCCAGCGGCCCTGGCTCGCGTTGATGGCGTTCGAGCCCTCGGTCCCCCAGTGGAGCGAGACGACGACGAAGCGGGCGCCATCCTGGCGCGCCTGGCGAGCGTCGGCGACGATGCGCGCCGGGTCGATGAGGTTCGACCGCCACGGCTGATCCTTCGGCAGCCGCCGGCCGTTGAAGCTGAACGTGTAGGACAGGTGGGCGACGGCCGTGCCGGCGACGTCGAACAGCGACGGACCGGACTCCGCGGGCGTCCGTGCCATCCCCGCGTGACCGAGGCCGGCGGCGTCGAACGCGGCGAGCGTGGCATCGACGCCGGCCGTGCCCTTGTCCATGGCGTGGTTGGAGGCCAAGGAGCACCGGTCGAAGCCGGCGCTCGCGATCGCCGCGGTGATCTGTGCCGGCACGCCATAGTCCGGGTAGCTCCCGTCGGGCGGGGTGCCCGGTGGCGCCACGGGCGTCTCGAGGTGGCAGATCGCCAGGTCGGCGGCGGACACGATCGGCTGCACCCTTCCGAGCATCGGAGTGAAGTCGTAGCCACTTCCGGCGGCGTACGCACGGGCCCGATCGAGCACCGAGGTGTGAGCGAGAAGGTCGCCGGCGACGACGATGGTGAACGTGCGACGCTGCGGCGCCGCGGAGGTCGGCGGTGCCGTCGCCTCGGTCGCCGGCGCGGTCGCCGGCGGGATCGCCGGCGCGGTCGCCGGCGGGATCGCCGGCGCGGTCGCCGGCGGGATCGCCAGGAC
>JBKPRL010000124.1:0-9962 GCA_046734535.1 bacterium
CCACCGGGCCGCCCTGGCGTCAGTCGGTGGGTGCCGCCGCAGCCAGCAGGAGGCGGGCCTCCCGCGGGCGGCGGACGCGGATGAACTCGAGCCCGGACCAGGCCGGGTCCTCCCGGGCGTGCCCGTACCGTTCCCGGTAGACCGCGTGGCGCGTCCAGGACCAGGCGACGATCGAACGCTGGGGGTCGAGGGACAGGAGGTTGCTCCACGGCTCGCGGTTGCCGTTCCACAGCTCTCGGCGCGTCATGGTCCGGGCGACCGTGCGGGTGATCACGCGGCGCATCACGGTCCGGCGCGGTGGGTCGAACCAGACCACGGTGTCCGCCGCCGCCCACACCAGATCGCGCACCACGGAGTAGTTGCCGTCGACGACCCAACTTGGCCCCGCGACCACCTCGGCCACCCGGTCACGGAACTGGTCTCGGGGCAGCTCCTCCCAGCCGGGCTGGTGGAAGATGGCGTCGAGCTCGACGTACGGCACCTGCATTCGCTCGGCTAGGCGGCGGCCGAAGGTCGACTTGCCGGAACCCGAGTTGCCGACGACGGAGACCCGGTGCACCCACCCATTGTGACGGCCGGGCTCGTCGTGAGCGCCCTGGGTCGTGCCCTCAGCGGTCTACGTTGCGGCTGACGTCGCAGGGAGGTGGTCGTGGAGCAGCTCTCGCCCTTCACCGTGGCGGTGCCGGAGGACGTGCTCACGGATCTCCGGGCCCGGCTCGAGCGCACCCGCTTCATCGACGACTTCGCCGCGGACGAGTGGACGTACGGGGTCAGCCTGACCTACCTGCGGGAGCTGTGCGACCACTGGCGGACCACCTTCGACTGGCGGGCGCAAGAAGCGATTCTCAACGCCTTCGGTCAGCTCGTGACCCACGTCGACGGCCAGCGCATCCACCTCATCCACGCCCCGTCGCCGAACCCGGCGGCCATGCCGCTGCTGCTCGTACACGGTTGGCCCGGGTCGATCTTCGAGTTCGTCAAGGTCATCGGGCCACTGGCGGATCCGGCGGCGCACGGTGGTGACCCGGCGGACGCGTTCCACGTCGTCGCGCCATCGATACCGGGCTACGGGTTCTCCGGTCCCACGACGCAGCGAGGGTGGGGGCCCGCCAAGATCGCCGAGGCGTTCGCCGTGGTCATGGACCGCCTGGGCTACGAGCGCTACGGGGCAGCAGGGGGCGACTGGGGAGCGATCATCACGACGGCGCTGGCGCGCGCCGACGGCGGTCGACACCTGACCGGCCTCCACCTCACGATGCCGCTCGGCGGACCACCGGAGGATCCCGACAGCGAACCGATCTCGGAGGCCGATCAGCGGGCCCTGGACGACTGGGCGGCGCACCAGGCCGGCGGGACCGTCGTGCACGTCGCGGTGAACAGCACCCGGCCCCACACCCTGGCCTTCGCGCTGAACGACTCCCCCGCTGGACTCGCGGCCTGGCTGGTCGACAAGTTCCGGTCCTACAGCGACTGCGACGGCGACCTCGAGAGGAGCTTCACCAAGGATGAGCTGCTCGCCGAGATCACCACCTACTGGGTGACCGGGACGATCGCGTCCGCATCGCGCCTTTACTACGAGCGCGCGCACGAGCGGAGCCCCGCTCCCTCCTCGGGCCGCATCGAGGTCCCGACCGGGTGCGCCCTCTTCCCCCGCGACGTCCGCCGGATCCCGAGGCCGTGGGCCGAGCGCCAGTACGACCTCCGGCGCTGGACGGAGATGCCGTCCGGAGGGCACTTCCCCGGGCTGGAGGAGCCCGAGCTGCTCGTCGGCGAGCTCCGGGCGTTCTTCCGACCGCTCCGCTGACGCGATCGCCAGATGTCGCGCGCATCGATCCCGGGCCGGCGCACCGTTCTGGTCGGGAAATTGCCGTTCCGAGCGGCAATCCCGCGACCAGAACCGGCACGGCGCGGCGGAGGGGCCGACCGCCCTTCCCTGTCCCAGTGCCCCGGCGGGCTTACGGGACGAGCAGCGTCGCCGGGTCGAGCGCGGCCACGACGTCGCCGTAGGTGGCCAGGAAGGCGGCCGGACCCATCGGCCGGTAGGTCCACGGCAGCTCGATGGCCTCGGCGCCCATGCCGACGCAGCGCCGCAGCACCACGCCCAGGTCCCCGAGCACGTCGGGCCGGTTCGTCTGCATCGCCATCGGCCGGCCGAGCGCGGTCATCTTCGTGTAGAGCTTCTCCATGTCCGCGCCGTTCGCCGTGGCCTTCATGGAGTGGTTCTCGATCACGCAGCGGTTGCCCAACACCGAACGGCACTGCTTGGCCATCGTGGTGGTGAAGACCACATCCGTCTTCGGCACGGTGGCAGGGTTCTGGTACGGGTTCAGGGCCAGCACCGAGCGGGTCTGCCGCCAGACCTTGTGGGCCTGCACCTCCTGCTTCAGGCAGGTCTCGTCGACGGTCGGGTTCAAGCCGGCAGCCCTGAACGCGGCGAGGGCCACCGCGTCGCCGGTGACCCGCATGAACGGCTCCTCGTAGATGAGGGTGCAACGATCGATCTGGACCTCGCGGATCTCGGGCACCGCGTCATAGCGACCGGCCAGCTGCACCTGCAGCGCCCGGTATGCCGTGTCGACCTCGGTCTTCCACCAGTACGGCACGGTGCCGGCGCCCTGGTCGACCGGGCTCTGCACGAACTGCGAGCCGACCCGGTCCTTGAGCCACTGGGGCGCACCGATCCCGGCCATGACCCGCAGCTTGATGCCGAGCGGCGCGTCGGGATGGCGGCTGTTGTACGCCCGCACCGACGCGAGGGCAGCGTCGATAGGGCTGTTGTCGATGACCGGGCCGTCAGGGACCGGCTGCAGGACGGACCAGTCGACCTGGACGACGACGCCTCGGATGATGCCGGCCCACTGGTCGTCGACGACGCCCTGTCGATCGAGCAGCCCGACGATGGCCGGCTTGACGGCGAGCGCGGCGGCAGCCGGTCGCATCGCGCTCATCGGCGCCCCCACCACGACGGCGAGGGCGGCGCCCACCAGCAGCCGCCTCATCCGCCGAGCGTACGCCAGACGGCGGCAGCAGGGTTCCTGACGGCCGCCGTCTACCCTCGCCCTCGTGATCGAGCCCATCGAGGACCTGCCCGCCGGCGTCGTGGGGATGCGCGCCGTCGGCGCCTTCAGCGTGGACGACTACACGAAGGTCATCGAACCCGAGCTCGACCGGTTGGAGGCCGACGACCACGAGCTCCGGCTGCTGCTGCACCTCGGCCCCGACTTCACGGGCTTCGGGGAGGGGGCGTGGGGCGAGCTGACCTCGGAGATCCGCCACACGGCGTTCCACCGCGGCGCCGTCGTCACCGACGACGACATGGTCCGCAACGGGCTCCGGGTCCTCAAGTGGGTGCTGAGGGGCGACGTGCGCACGTTCCGCAACCGGGAGTACGACCGGGCCGTCGAGTGGGTCGCGAGCTGACGCGGCGGCGCCCACGGGCTGGGGGCTCGTACGTCCGGTGGTTGCGGCTGAGGGTCGGCGTCAGGTCGTCAGCTCGGCGTTGACGACGAGGCGGTAGCGGAGCGAGCCCGGCGGGTGGCAGGCCACCAGCGTCAGCCCGCGACCGTTCGCCGGCGCCCACGCCAGCACGGCGTCCCAGCTCGGCGCGGTGATTCGGACGGCGACCACCCGGTAGTGGTACTCGTGCCGGTCCGAGCCGACGATGGTGATGACGTTGCCGAGCTGGAGCCGGTCCACGGTGCGGAACGGACCGCCCACGGAGACCCGGTGACCGAACAGGACGATCTGCCCGGGTTCGTTGAGCGCCGCGCTCTCCGGGTCCCAGCCCGCGCCGCCCCGGGCCAGGACGTCGTCCGTGATCCCGGTGTACACCGGGAGGTTGCGGCCCATCTCCCACGAGAACAGCTGCACCGGAACGGGACCGGTGTGCACGCGGTGCGGCGGTCCGCACGCCGTCGCCGACACGGCGGCCAGGAGCACCGCGATGACGAGCACCCACACCCTGATCGAATGCCGTCGCCCTTCGGACAGCTGCATGCTGCCATTGTGACCGCAACCGGTCGCCGTCGACAGCCTTCGGGCCGATCGTCGTGACAACGCGTCCGCCGATCTCACGCGCGGTCACGATCTCCCGACGGCCACGATGAGGAACGACGGTCGAGTTGCCCTACCCTGGGAGACCGTCGTCTGTTCGGGTCGCCCGCCTGTTGGGTCGCCCGCGCTCTCAACCCCCTCGGTGGTCGCGTGAAGTTCAAGAAGGGTGAAACCGTCATCTACCCCCAGCACGGCGCGTGCATCGTGCAGGGAACGCAGAAGAAGACGATGTTCGGCGAGACCAAGGAGTACCTGGTCCTGCGCTCGGTGATCGGCGAGATGACGCTGTCGGTGCCGCTCGACAAGACCGAAGAGGTCGGCGTGCGGCCGCCGGTCTCGGCCGACGAGCTCGAGGACTTGGTCTCGGTGCTCTCGAAGCCCGACCCCCGCGTGCCCTCCAACTGGTCCCGCCGGTTCAAGAACCACCAGGAGAAGCTGAAGTCGGGCGACGTGTACCAGGTGGCCGAGGTCGTCCGGAACCTCGCCGCCCGCAACCGTGACGCCGCGCTGTCGGCGGCCGAGCGCACGATGTACGAGCGGGCCCGCATCAACCTGGTGTCGGAGATCGCCCCAGCGCTCAAGGTGAGCGCCGAGGCCGCCGAGCAGTACCTGGACGAAGCGCTGGCCAAGGGTGTGCTCCGGCCGCCCAAGGAGGCCTCGGGTGTGGCCAAGAAGGGCGCCTGACCAGGCCGACCGCCGTCGCAGGCCGGTGGCTTACCATCCTGCGCCATGACTGAGCAGAGCGAGGTCCACGCCTCGCGGCAGGACCGGGCCGTCGTCACCCCCGAGCAGCTCGCGGACGCGATCGCCACCGGCGAGATCGACACGGTCGTGGCCGCCTTCCCGGACCTGCAGGGGCGGCTGGTGGGAAAGCGGACGACCGCGCGGTTCTACCTCGAGCACGTCGCCGGGGCCGAGGGCTACGAGGCCTGCGACTACCTGCTCGCCACGGACATGGACAACAACCCGGTCCCTGGCTATCGCTTCGCGAGCTACCAGAAGGGCTACGGCGACGTCAGGGCCGTCGTCGATCCGACGACCATCCGCATCACGCCCTGGGTCGACCGCACCGCGCTGGTGCTGTGCGACCTGGTGGACGTCGACACGGGTGCACCGATCGAGGTCTCACCCCGCCAGATCCTCCGCCGGCAGGAGGAGGCCGCGGCCGCGCTCGGCTACCAGCCGATGCTGGCCTCGGAGATCGAGTTCTACCTGTTCCGCGACAGCTACGAGGAGGCCCACGCCAAGGGTTACAGGGACCTCACGCCGCACTCCGCCTTCCTCGAGGACTACCACGTCCTCCAGACGACCAAGGACGAGTACCTCATCGGTCAGATCCGCCGGGGCCTCGAGGCTGCGGGTGTCCCGTGCGAGTTCTCGAAGGGCGAGGCGGGCCGGGGACAGCACGAGATCAACCTCGACTACACCACCGCGGTCGAGATGGCCGACCGCAACGCCATCTACAAGAACGCGGCGAAGGAGATCGCCGCCCTGAGTGGGCGGGCCATCTCGTTCATGGCCAAGTACGACTTCGACGACACCGGGTCGTCCTGCCACATCCACTCCAGCCTGTGGGACGCCGACGGCGGGCGCTCGCTCATGGACGACCATGACGGGCCGCACGGCATGAGCGAGCTCTTCCGCTGGTACCTCGGCGGTCTGCTGGCGACGGCGCAGGAGTTCGCCATCCTCTTCGCCCCCTACGTCAACAGCTACAAGCGGTTCCAGCCCGGCTCGTGGGCCCCGACGACCGTCGGCTGGGGCATCGACAACCGGACGCTCGGCTTCCGCAAGGTGGGGCACGGCGGTGGCACCCGGGTCGAGTGCCGCATCCCGGGGAGCGACGCCAACACCTACCTGGCCTTCGCGGCCACCATCGCCGGCGGGCTGCACGGCATCCGCCACCAGATCGAGCCGCCCGCGCCCTTCGACGGAAGCGGCTACGACCAGCACGACCTGCCCCGGATCCCCTGGAACCTCGTCGACGCGATCGACCTGTGGGAGGACTCGACCCTGGCCAAGGACGCCTTCGGCGAGGAGGTCCACTTCCACCTGCTCAACTGCGCCCGTCAGGAGTGGATGGCCTTCAACCGCTGCGTGACCGACTGGGAGCTCACCCGCTACTTCGAACGCTCCTGACCGCCGCTCATTAGGGTCGCGCCCATGGCCCGGACGCTGACCGCCAGGGTCACGGAGCTGCGAGCACGCTCCGGCGTCCTCGACGTCCTGTGGCGCACGGTGGACGAGGCGCGGATCGACGGCGAGCGCCGACTCGCGGCCGAGATCACCTACTACGCGTTCTTCTCGCTGTTCCCCCTCTTGATGGTGTTCGTCACGTTGATGGATGCCATGTTCGACAAGAAGACGAGCCAGGACATCATCGACTCCGTGCTGGGCCAGTTCCCGGTGGTCGGCCAGGACGTCGTCGACAACATCGGCACCCCGCAGGGCCGGGGGTTCGCCGCGGTCGTCGGGCTGGCCCTGGCCCTGTGGGCGGGCTCGCACGCGTTCGAGTCCTTCGAGCACGCCATCCTCGTCGTCTGGGAGGGCCCGGCCGTCGCCCCCATCAGCTATGTGAAGAGCCGGATGTGGGCGTTCATCCTGATGGGGATCCTCGGGGGCGCCATCCTGGTCACGACGATCATCGGCTCGTTGCTGGCGGCCATCGAGCTGTTGCCGGGCCTGGTGAAGCCCTTGTCCTTCGTCGTCTCGCTCGCCTTGAACGCCGCGGTCATCCTGGTCGTGTTCCGGGTGATGGCACCGGGGCACCACACGTGGCGCTCGCAGGTGCCGGGCGCGCTCGTGGGCGGGATCGGGTGGAGCATCCTCCAGACCCTCGGCGCGTACTTCGTCCGCTACTTCGTCAAGGGCGCGAGCGACACCTACGGCGCCTTCGCGGTCGTCATCGGCCTGCTGACCTGGATCAACATCCAGATCCGGTTGATCCTCTACGCGGCCGAGCTGAACAGCGTGCTGGCGGCGCGTGGAGCAGAGGAGCAGAAGTAGCGTCGGCCCGCTTCGTCGCGACGACAGGGAGGGCGAATGGCAGGTCGGCTCGAGGGAAGGGTCGCGCTCATCACCGGTGCTGCGGCCGGGCTGGGTCGGGTGGCGGCGGAGCGGTTCGCGTCGGAGGGCGCGCACGTGGTGATCGCCGACGTGATCGACGGATCCGAGACGGTTGCCGCGATCGAGGACGCGGGTGGCAAGGCCGTCGCCGTCCTCTGCGATGTCACCGAGGAGGACCAGGTCCGCGCCGCGGTCGCCACCGCCGTCCAGACCTTCGGTGCACTGCACGTGCTCTACAACAACGCCGGTGTGATGCTGAGCGAGGACGACGGCCCCGTCACGACGCCCCTCGAGACCTACCGGCGGACGATGGACATCAACGTGGAGGGCGTGCTCCTCGGCTGCCGGCACGGCATCCCCGCCCTCCTGGAGAGCGGCGGCGGGTCGATCGTGAACGTGGCCTCGTTCGTCGCGCACATGGGCGCGGCGACGCCCCAGATCGCGTACACCGCGTCCAAGGGCGCCGTGCTGGCCATGACCCGCGAGATCGCCATCATCTACGCCCGTCAGGGCATCCGCGCCAACGCGCTCTGCCCGGGACCGATCATGACCCCGATGCTGGCCAAGTTCCTCTCCGACGACGCTCTGCGGCAGCGCCGCCTGGTCCACATCCCGATGGGCCGCTTCGGCGACCCGGTCGAGATCGCCAACGGCGCGCTCTTCCTCGCCTCGGACGAGTCGTCCTGGATGACCGGCCAGTCGCTCATCATCGACGGCGGCATCACGGCGGGCTACACGACGCCCGAGTAGGGGAGGTGGCCGGAAGCATGCACGTCCAGCTCCGACTTCCGGAACCTCGGGTGCATGCTTGCAAATGCAACGACGGTGGACGACGGCGAGCCGCCGGGAGAGAGCGCTAGCGAGCGGTCTCGGTGAGGGCGCGCTCCACGAGGACGTCGAAGATGCGTTGCTGCTGCGGGTCGTGCGCGGCGGTGTCCTCGGGGTGCCACTGGACCGCGACGAGGGGCGCCTCGTCGTGCTCGAACGCCTCGACGAGGCCGTCAGCCGAGGTGCCGACGGCGTGGAGTCCGTCCCCGAGGCGGTCGATGGCCTGGTGATGGGAGCAGGCGCCGTGGACGACCGTGCCGCCGAAGACGCGCGCCAGGCGGGAGTCGGGCACCAAGGTGATCTCGTTGAGCGGGCCGATCGTGCCGGCCGGAGGCTTCGGAAAGCCGGGCGCGGAGTGCGGCAGCAGGTCGGCGCGGCCGGTGATGTGCTGGAGCAGGGTCCCGCCCAGGGCCACGTTCACGACCTGGAGACCCCGGCAGATGGCGACGGTCGGCACGCCGAGCCCGACGGCGGCGTGCACCAGGCTGATCTCGAACCGGTCCTCGATCTTCGGCGCCGGGTAGTCGTGGGGACCGAGGCGGGCGCCGTAGAGGTCGGCGTTGACGTCGGGTCCCCCGATCAGCAGCAGGCCGTCGGCGTGGCCGAGAAGGCGATGGGCGGCCTCCTGGTCCAGCTCCCGCGGCGCCACGACGAGGGGCTCGCCGCCGGCCCGATGCACCGCATCGAGGAACTTGACCCCCGCGTACGCCACGGGGTGACGGCTGGCCACCCCGGCGCGGGCCAGACGGCCGGGGATGATGATGCGGGCCGTCATGGCGCCAGGGTAGAGCCGACACCCGGGAAGGACACAGCCCCGTGCCCAGCTCGATGGACCCAGGCTGCCCTGCGCTCCGTGGCGACCAGGTGTGGACAGCACGACCGCGGGAGGCAGGGGAGCACCGTCGAAGGAACGGGCGGCGGTACGTACCATCGACATGGTGCGGGTCATCAGCTACCGCCTCGCCCGCGGGCTCCGCTCCCGATGGGCCGGGATCGTGGTGCTCGTCGTGCTCGTCGCCGCGGTGACGGGGGTCGTCATCACCTTCGCGGCCGGAGCCCAGCGGACGGTCAGCGCGCCGGCGCGGTACGCCCACGCGCTCGGGGGCGGCTTCGACGCGACCGTGACCCAGGAGCACGGAGGCCGCCCCCGCACAGAGGAGGTCCGGTCCCTTCCCGCCGTGACCAGCGTCGATGCCTACACGTTCGTGTTCGGCGGGCTCTTGCCAGGCCCGGATGAGCCGCCCGCCGACGCGCTGGTCTTCGCCGGCTCGCCGGCCGGCTCCGGACGCGTGGTGGACGGCCGTGCGGCCAGCCCCGACGTGGAGGGGGAGTTCGTCGCCAACCCGGAGCTGATGAAGGCCCTCGGTCTCCACCTGGGCGACCACCTCCAGCTCGTCACGCTCACGCAGGAGCAGGCGGATGCCGGAGACTTCCAGCCCGGAGGTGCCGTCAAACCCGCGGGCCCGTCGCTCATGGGCACGCTCGTCGGCGTCGTGGACGGACCGCAGGGCATCGACGACCAGTCACCGGTCGCGATCTTCTCGCCCAAGCTGCTCGAGCGGCCGGAGATCGGCGTCTCGCTGACCTTCATCAACGTGCACCTGGCCGACGGGACCAGCCTGGATGACCTCCGGGCCGACCTCGATACCCTGCCGGGGAGCAACGACCTCTCTGTCAAGCCCTTCACGCTGATCGGCAACGATCTGCGCCGGGCGGTCACCACACAGGGCCGAGCGTTGTGGATCCTCGCCATCGTGGCCGGGATCGCCGCTGTCACGGCGCTCGGCCAGCTCGTCAGCCGGCAGACTCGGCTCTCGCCTCCCGAGCGGGAGCGGCTGGGGACCATCGGCTTCACCGACCGGCAGGCACTCGTGGAGTCGACGGCGCGGTCGGCCGTGCCGATCGTTGTCGGCTGCCTGCTCGGCGCCGTCCTGGCGATCGCCTTGTCGCGGCTGTTCCCGACCGGGTTCGTCCGGCAGATGGAGCCGGCGCCGGGCGTCCTCGTGCAGTGGGGC
>JBKPRL010000125.1:0-8380 GCA_046734535.1 bacterium
GCCATGTACTCCTCGCCGGTGTCGGCCCAGTCCTCGAACTGGATGACGCCCATCTCCTCGTAGCGCCGCCGCAACCAGCTGTTGTTGCGGTCGAGGAGCCCCAGCTTCTTGCAGTTGGGGACGATCTTCGAGAACAGGAGCTGCTGGAAGAGCTCGCGGTTGGGGTCGCGGAGCACGAGCGGCACGACCTCCTTGGGGTTCACGCCGAAGCGCTGCCACACCTCCTGCGACAGGAAGCGGTCGCGCATGCGGACGGCAGCCTCGTAGGCGAACTCCTGGCGGTCCTTGATCTCGGCGTCGGTCATGCCCTGGTAGGCCTCCTTCAGCGAGAGCACGCCGAAGGCCACGTGACGGGCCTCGTCGCTCATGACGTACCGGAGCATCTGCTTGAGCAAGGGCTCCTCCGTCATCTGGTGCATGAACCCGAAGGCGGCGAGCGCGAGCCCTTCGACCATGACCTGCATGCCGAGGTAGGTCATGTCCCACCGGCTGTCGTTCACGATGTCGTCGAGCAGCATGCGCAGGTGGGCGTTGATCTGGTACTGGCCGCCGAGCTTCTCGTCGAGGTACCGCCCGAACACCTCGACGTGGCGGGCCTCGTCGACCACCTGGGTCGAGGCGTAGAGCTTGGCGTCGTACCAGGGCACGGTCTCGACGATCTTGGCCGTGCACAGCAGCGCGCCCTGCTCGCCGTGCATGAACTGGCTCAGGCTCCAGCGCCGGCCCTCCATGCCGAACTCGACCCACTCCTTCTCGCCCCACTTCTCGACCGGCGTCCCGATGTACATGTTCGGGTCCATGCCGGTGCCGATGGCCGCCTCGTCGGCCTTGATGACGGCCTCGAGGTCGACCTCGGTGTCCCACGGCAGGTCGGTGGTGGCGTTCCACTGGCCGACCTTGGCCTTCTCGTAGAGCTTCCGGAGGGCCGGCCGGGCGAGGGAGTAGTCCCAGGTGAAGATGGCGTCGGCGTTGTCGGCGACCACGTGCTCGACCGCCTCGACGTCAGAGTTGGTCACGGCCAGGATGGCCTCGATGTCATCGACCTCGGACCGGCCGATCATCTCCTCGGTGCTGGACATGGGATCACCTCTGTTCGCTCGGGGGCAGCGTGGGGAACGCTGGGAGTACGTGGTTGGCGATGAAGCGGTTCGCCGACTCGGGGTCACCGAGGTCGACGAAGCGCGACGGGGTCAGGAAGTAGGACACGACGAGCCGGCTGAGCAGCTCCGCGAGCTCGGCGGCGCGGTGCTCGCCGATCCAGCGGGCGACGAGCGGGCTCAAGTAGGCGGTGGCGGTCTCGAAGATGACCGGCAGGCCCTCGAAGCTGAGCGACATCGCCACCTCGCCGGGGCGTGAGGCCAGCATGACCTGGAGGTGCTCGTCGGCCCGCAGCTGCCGGGTCGCCTCCACGACGATCCGCACCAGGAGGTCACCGAGCGAGTCGGCCCGGTCGACGTGGGCCTCGAGCTCGGTGAAGAAGTCGGCGGAGTCGCGCCGGCGCAAGGCCTCGTAGAGGACGTCCTTGCCCCCAGGGAACAGTCGGTAGAGCGTCGCCCGGGAGATGCCGGCCTCGGCGGCGATGTCGTCCACCGTGACCTTCGCCATGCCCCACCGCTCGCAGCAGCGCGTGGCGGCGTCGAGCACCCGGTGCTCGGGCGTGTCGGGGTGGCCGACCGGGACGGTCGCGACGTCGACACGCAGGGGCGCATCGACGACCGGAGCCATGGTGAGACAGTAAGACAGAAACCGTCTCATTGTCAACGCACGCGGCCCTGCGGCCGAGGCTCCGGCTGCGGAGCTCCACGAGCACGCCTGCGGTTGCAACCGGGTGGCCACGTCGAGCGGGGCCGGGCTGTCTCACAGGTGGGAGCGGTGACGCTTGCGGGACGATGTTGCGGTTGTGCTACAACGAGCGGCTGGTCATCCGCTCGGGTGGGAGCGGCGGGACCTCCCAGGACGGGTCACGACGGGTCACGACGTGGCGCGCCGGAAGGACAGCAGGGGCGAGCAGGGGGCTACGCGGTTCACGGACCGGACGGCCCTGAATCGGAGTGGGCGGAAGCTCGGAGGGAGCCTGATGCGTCGATCCATGGTCGCCGTCACGTCGATCGTTGCCGCCACGCTCATCGCGGTGGCAGCCTGCGGCCCGCCGCCCGTGGGCGGAGCGAAGCCCGGTGGCGGTGGCGGTGGTGGTGGCGGCAGCGGTGGCACGCCTGGTGCGCCCAGCGCCGGTAGCGCCTCGAGCGGCCCAGGCGGACCAGCCGATGCCGGCAGTGCGGGCGGCGGTGGCGTCACGACCTTCCGGGTTCTCTGCGGCTCGAGCCACATCGCGCCTGACGACCCGATCGTCCATCCGAACATGCCCGGCATGTCGCACCTGCACCAGTTCTTCGGCAACCGGACCACGAACGCCGCGTCGACCACCCAGTCGCTGCTCGGCCAGGCCACGACCTGCAGCGCCGCCAGCGACGCCTCCGCCTACTGGGTCCCGATGCTGTACCAGAACAGCGTGGCCATCCCGGCCATGTCGTCGCTCATCTACTACCGCGGCGGCTCGCACCGCGACCCGGCCGCCATCCAGCCCTTCCCGTCCGGGCTGCGCATCATCGCGGGCAACGCCTCGGCGACCGGACCCCTACCGGTCGACGCGGTCGCGTGGATGTGCCAGGGCATGGGCACGCTGTACGACGCACCGCCCGACTGCGGGAACAACACGCTGGTGCTCCAGATCCGCTTCCCGGACTGCTGGGACGGACAGAACCTCGACTCGGCCGACCACAAGAGCCACATGGCGTACACGGTCAGCGGGTTCTGCCCCAGCAACTACCCGGTCCCGGTGCCCCTGCTCGAGTACAACGTCCGCTACAAGACGAACGGCAACGCCGGCATCAGCCTGGCGTCAGGAGCGACCTACACGTACCACGCCGACTTCTTCAACGCGTGGGACCAGAACCGCCTCGCCGGGTTCATCAGCTCCTGCCTCCACACCGGCCAGGTGTGCGGGACCGTCAGCTGACTCTTCGTCGCCATCCTCCGCGGAGCGCAGGCGGGCTCCTATTCGGTTCGCTCGGCAATGCCTCAGGCGCCGTTGCGGGGCACCGGACGTCAGCCGGGCGCACCGGACGTCAGCCGGGCAGCGGGTAGTCGGCGAAGCGCTCCCGCAGCGTCCGCTTGGAGAACTTGCCGACGCTGGTCTTCGGCACCTCGTCGATGAACACGACGTCGTCGGGCAGCTGCCACTTGGCGACCGAGGGCGCCAAGTGGTCGATGACCTCGGCCACCGTCATCTCTTCACCGGGCTCCAGCACGACGCAGGCCAGCGGCCGCTCCGACCAGCGGGGGTGGGGGACGCCGATGACCGCGGCCTCCTTGATCTTCGGATGCGCCATCAGCTCGTTCTCCAGCTCGACCGAGGAGATCCACTCACCGCCGGACTTGATCAGGTCCTTGGTGCGGTCGACCAGACGGATGTAGCCGTGAGCGTCGACCGTAGCGACGTCTCCGGTGCGCAGCCAGCCGTCGGGCGTGAAGGACTCGCCGGCCCGCTCGTCGTCGTAGTAGCTGGTCGCGATCCAGGGGCCACGGACCTGGAGCTCGCCGCTCGTCTCGCCGTCCCACGGCAGCGGGTCCTCGGTCCCCGGCTCGACGACCCGGAACTCGACGCCGACCACCGTCGGCCCGACCGAGCAGCGGAGGTCGGCCAGCTCGTCCTCGCCCGCCGCCGCGGCGAGCGTCGACTTCACCTGGCAGACCGCGGCGATCGGGCTCGTCTCGGTCATCCCCCACGCCTGGAGGATGGGCAGGCCGAGGCGCTGGTGGTACGCCTCCGACAGCGCCTTGGGCACGGCCGAGCCGCCGCACGGGATGGCCCGCAGGCTCGACGTGTCCCGGCCGTCGAGGTGGGGCAGCACACCCATCCAGATCGTGGGCACGCCCGCCGCGACGGTGACCCGCTCCTCGACGACGAGGTCGGCGATGGCGGTCGGCGACAGGTCCGGTCCCGGCATCACCAGGCTGGCACCGGACGCCACCGCGGCGTGGGCCAGCCCCCACGCGTTGGCGTGGAACATGGGCACCACGGGCAGGATGACGTCGCTCTCCCGCACCCCCAGGCTGTCGACGGTCATGGCGCCGACGGTGTGCAGGTAGGTCGAGCGGTGGCTGTAGACGACGCCCTTGGGGTTGCCCGTCGTGCCGCTCGTGTAGCACATCGACGCGGCCCGCCACTCGTCGTCGACCTCGAACTCGACGGGTTCTGCGGCGGACAGCAGCTCCTCGTAGTCCGCCACGTGGAGGCCGCCCGAATCCTGCGGGACCTCGCCCTTGCCGTCGTCCATGACGACCAGGTGCTTCACCGACTTGAACGTGGGAAGCAGGGGGAAGAGCAGGGCGCACAGCGACCGGTCCACGAAGATGACCTCGTCCTCCGCGTGGTTGACGATGTAGGTCAGCTGCTCCGGGAAGAGGCGGATGTTGAGCGTGTGCAGCACGCGGCCCGTGCACGGCGCGGCGAAGTAGAGCTCCAGGTGGCGGGCTGTGTTCCAGCCGAACGTGGCGACGCGGGCGTCGTCGGAGAGCTCCAGGTCGTCGAGCACGCCGCCCAGCCGGCGCGCTCGCTCGGCCCACTCGCCGTAGGTGACCCGCTCCCGGCCGGTGCCGGTCGCGGTGGTCACGGTCTTGTCCGGGAACAGCCGCTCGGACCGGTCGAAGAAGTGCACCAACGTCAGCGGTGCGTCCTGCATGAGACCCTGCACGGTCGACCCCCTCTCGCCCCAGGACGGCCCCACAGTACCGGCCGGTACGATCGTCGAATGGGTGCGGGAGCCGCCACGATCGAGGGACCGCGGGCGGCCGTCCGTCGCCTGGTCCTCGTGGCCGGCCTGGCCCTCTACGTGGCGGGCACCATCGGGTCGAGCATCGCGCCAGCGACCATCGACGACCACCCCGTAACGACGCTGCTGCTGTCCTCGCGGAACCGGAACCTGTTCGCTTCCGTGCCGTTCATCGATCCGCTGCCGTACGCCGTGGTGGGGTTCCTGCGCGTTCTGGCGGCGGCGGTCGTCCTCTACCTCATCGGGCGTTGGTACGGCGCGAAGGGCATCGGCTGGGTCGAGGGCCAGGTGGGCGAGCTGCCGGCCACCATCCGCTGGATCCAGCACGGCGTCGACCGCGCCGGTTGGCTGCTCGTCGTGCTCATGCCCGGGAGCAACATCGTGTGCCTGATGGTCGGCCACCGGAGGATGCCGGCGCGGACCTTCCTGCCCCTGGTCAGCGCGGGCATCGCCCTCAAGCTGGCCGTGCTGTGGGCCGGCGGCAAGCTGTTCGAGGACCAGATCAAGGGCTTCCTCGACCTCATCGAGCGGTACCAGTGGTGGCTCGTCATCGCCCTGTTCGCCTTCACCCTCGTCCAGTCCGCAGGGCGGATGCGCAAGGCCGTGCCCGAGGTCATCGAAGAGATCGAACGTCCGGTAGAACCGACGGACACGGCGCGCTACGGTGCAGGGATGGACGGGGGCCCTGACGCCAAGTGAGCCGGTTCGCCGTCGCCACCGGAGCTTCGAGCAGGATCGGAGCGGCGACAGCACGGCGGTTGGTGGGGAGCAGGGAGCACAGCACCGGTAGCACGGCGGCCGTCATCGGCGCGCCGGGTTCCGGCGCGCCCGTCCACCCCTTCGTCTTCCGCAGCCCAACCCAGCAGGAGGTCCTATGAACCCGAAACCTGTGTTCACCGGCATCGCAGCGGCCCTGGTGACCTTCTTCGACGAGCACGGTCACGTCGACAACGCCGCCACTGCGAAGCACGCCACCCACCTGGCCTCACGCGGGGTCCGGGCCGTGGTCGTGGCCGGGAGCACGGGGGAGGCCTCGCACCTCTCCATGAAGGAGCGGCTGCAGCTGCTGAAGGCGGTCAAGGCGGCGGTGCCCGCCCACGTGCCCGTCCTGCTCGGCACGGGGGACCTGACCGCCGGGGTGAGCGTGCCCGACCTGACCCGCCGGGCGGCGGGGGCCGGCGCGGACGCCGCGCTCGTCCTCTCGCCCCGCCACGGCGACGTCCGGGAGTTCTACGGCGAGGTCGTCGGCGCAGCGGGCGGCATGCCGGTCTTCGCGTACCACTGGCCCAAGGTGTCGCCCCCGGGCATCACCATGGAGGAGCTCAAGGCGCTCAAGGTCGCGGCCATCAAGGACTCGACGGGCGACACGGAGCGCATGCTCGAGATGATCGCCTGCTTCCACCGGCCGATCTACGCGGGCAACGCCTCTGTCGTCGCCTACGCCGGCATGCTGGGGCTCACCGGCGCCATCCTCGCCGCGGCGAACATCGAGCCCGAGCTGTGCGCCGACGCGTTCGCCGGCTCGGTCGCGGCGCAGAAGGACCTCCTGTTCGCCCACCGCATCGTCAGCCACTACGGCGTGAAGGGCATCAAGGAGGAGCTCGCCCGGAAGTTCGGGACCTCCACCGTCTGCCGCTGAACGCGCAGGGAGCGAGCGCTACACCCCCAGGAGGCCATCGAGTCCGACGGTCACCCCCGGCCGGTCGGCCACCCGCTTGATGCCGAGGAGGATCCCGGGCATGAAGCTGGCCCGGTCGTAGCTGTCGTGGCGGATCGTCAGCGTCTGCCCCGTCGTGCCGAGCAGCACCTCCTGGTGGGCCACCAACCCGCGAAGGCGGACCGCGTGGAGGCGGATGCCCGCCGGGCCGGCGCCGCCGCGGGCCCCCTCGACCACCTCGTGCCGGGTCGGGTCGGGCGCCCACTCCGGCGAGGCCGCCGCCATGCGGCGGGCCGTCATCAGCGCCGTCCCGGAGGGCGCGTCGGCCTTGGCGTCGTGGTGCAGCTCGATGACCTCGGCCGTCTCGAAGAACGGGGCCGCCAGCTCGGCGAAGCGCATCATCAAGACGGCGCCGATGGCGAAGTTCGGAGCGATCAGGCAGCTCGACCGCGTGAAGGCCGTCCGCAGCGCGGCGACGTCGTCGTCCGTGAAACCCGTCGTGCCGACGACCGCGTGCAGTCCGTGCTCGGCGCACCAGGCCACGTTGGCGCGGGCGGCCTCGATGACGCTGAGGTCGACCGCCACCTGCGCGCCGGCCTCGAGCATGGCCGCCGGATCGTCCGCGACCTCGATCCCCGCCACCGTCTCGCCGGCGCGCCGCTTGGCGACCGCGGCGACCAGCTCGAGCTCCGGATCGGCCGCGATGGCCGCGCACGCGGTCGTCCCCATCCGACCCGTCGCGCCGAACACGCCGACCCGCATGGGAGCGGTGGAGGACATCGCCGCACCGTACCCGTCGCCGCGCGAGCAATCGCCTGACAGCTTCCGAGGACGTCACGGAAGCGCTCGGGAAACGGGCCGATTCGTGACAACCTCGGAGCGCGCAGGGTGGGTCCGTCGGGTTCAGGCCAGGACGAACCGCACGGCCGTATCGGGGCGGGCTTGCGCGCACCGGTCGACGTCGGCGTCGTCGACCACGGCGAGGACCGGGTAGCCGCCCGTGGTCGGGTGGTCGGCGAGGAAGATGAGCGGTTGGCCATCGGGCGGCACCTGCACCGCGCCGAGCACCACGCCCTCGCTCGGGAGCTCGAGCCGGACGGCCCGCTCGAGGGGTCTCCCCGTCAGGCGCAGCGCCACCCGATTCGACACCGGCGACACCCGGTAGTCGGCGCGCAGCAGCGTCTCGACGGCTGTCGCGGTGAACCAGTCGTCGCGGGGGCCGATGCGCACCCTGAGCGCCACCAGACCGTTCGGCGACGTCCACGGCCGCGCCGCGGCCCAGGAGAGCTCGCCACGGCGGCGCGGACCGATCGGCACCCGGTCCCTGTCGCGCAGGCGGGGTGGGCCCACACCCGACAGGAGATCGGTCGAGCGGCTCCCGAGGACGGCGGGCACGTCGATCCCACCCGCCACCGCGAGGTAGGAGCGCACGCCGGCTCGGGTCGTCCCGACGTCGAGCACGGCCCGGTCAGGGAGCGCGAACGCCTCCCCCATCGCCGCCGGGATCCCGTCGAGGGTGACCGGCGCCGGCGCCCCGGTGACCGCGACGAGGCACGGCCCGACCGCCCGGACCGCGACGCCCGTGACGGTCGTCTCGAGCACGGCCGCTCCCGGGTCGTTGCCGAGCGCGGCGTTCGCGGCGGCCGCCGCGGCACGGTCGAGGGCGCCGGAGCGGGGCACGCCGAGATGGGCGAACCCGGGACGACCCCGGTCCTGCACGGTCGTCAGGGCGCCCGCCCGCACCACCTCCAGGGCGCCCGCGGCCGGCTCGGTCGTCATCTGACCGGCACGAAGCGCACCCGGGCACCGGGCGGGATGAGCGCCGGCTCGGGCCGGCCCGGGTCCCACAGCACGGCGTCGGTCCGCCCGATCAGGTGCCAGCCGCCCGGGG
>JBKPRL010000126.1:0-11054 GCA_046734535.1 bacterium
GGCGAGCGCCGCCGCCGCGACCGCGAGGAGGCGGGCGGTCGGGTCCCAGCCCGTGGCCGCCACCAGCCGGTACGCGGCGACGAGGCCTTGGGGACGGTCGACCCAGGCGACCGGCCCGTAGAGGGTGTGCCCCCGCGACCAGAGCCGCGCCACCTCGGCGAAGCCGGCCTCGTCGGTGTTGAGGGGGACCGTCAGGTAGCGGCTGCGGAGGAGGCTGCCGAGGAGGACGGCGAGCGCGATCCCGCCGGCCGCGGCCCGTCGGCTGAGGCGTCCTTGGCCCGGCTGCCCGGGCCCCGCTCCGACCCCAGGATGTCGGCGAGGCCGAGGGCGATCGGGTGGGTCGTCAGCTCCTCCAGCCCGACGGGGAGGGGCAGGCACCAGTTGGGCCACTCGTCCACGGTACCGGGGAGGTTGGGCCGGGCCAGGTTGCAGACGGCGTCGTCCAGCTGAGCCAGCACGAGCGGGGTCGGCGCGGTGGCGAGGGCGGCGTAGGCGTCGAGGACGGTGTCGGGCACCGTCACGGCCTCCGGGGCGAGCGCCCTCAGGCGGGCGAGGATGCGGGAGTCGTCGAACTCACGGCCGAGCCGGTGGATGGCGGCGGCGTCCGCCCCGGTGATCACGCCGGCCGTCGTCGGCAGGTCGTGGGTCGTCATGGCCGCCACCGTGGCCGGCTCGTACTCCTCCGGGCTGATGTCCTCGAACCATCCGAGGGTCGTGCCGAGGATGCCCCGGCCCCGTAGCTCGGACGAGACCTCGGGCTCCACGGTGCCGAGGTCCTCGCCGATCACGAACGCGCCCTGCCGGCTGGCCTCGATGGCGACGATGTCGAGAAGCTCGGGGGCGGGGAAGCGCACGTACCCCCCGTCGTGCGGACCCGCGCCGGGGGGCATCCAGTACTGGCGGAAGAGGCCCATGACGTGGTCGATGCGGAGCCCGCCGGCGTGGACGAGCACCGCGCGGACGGCCTCGCGGAAGGGCTCGAACCCGGCCCCGCGGAGCTTCCACGGCACGTACGGCGGGAGACCCCAGTCCTGTCCCTCCGGTCCGAGCTCGTCCGGCGGCGCGCCGATGCGACAGCTGAGGGCCAGCAGGTCCTGATCGCACCAACCGTCGAAGCCGCCGGCCTCGAAGCCGACGGCCAGGTCCTGCAGCACGGCGACTCCGCTCTCTGCCGCCGCGGCCCGCAGCTGCCGGTCGACCAGCCACTGGCACCACGCGTGGAAGCGGAGCCGCTCCTCGCCGACGGCTACAGCGGCCTCGTCCACCGCGGCAGCGTCCGGCCGGCGCAGCTCGTGGGGCCAGGTCCACCACGACGACCCGTGGACCTCCGCCAACGCGCAGTAGGTGCTCCATCGCTCGAGCTGGTGGCCCTGTGCGGCCCGCCACTCGCGGAAGTCGTCCCCGCCGGCCTCCGAGCCGAGCGCGGTGAAGATCCGCGTGAGGGCGTCGAGCTTCAGCCGCAGCACCTCGTCACGGTCGATGCGGGCGCGCTCGTTGAGCGCCTTCCCGGCCGCGTCGAGCGGCGCGAGCTCGGCTCCCACGAGGGTGGCGCCCGGCACGTCGGCGACGCGGAGGTAGATGATGTTCCGGAAGCGACGGCTGCTCGGGTAGTAGGGACTCGGCTGCTGCGGCGGAACCGGGATGTTGGCGTGGAGCGGGTTGACCAGCAGCGCCCCGCCGCCGCGACCGCCCGTCCACTGCACGAGGTCGCGCAGGTCGCGCAGATCGCCCATGCCCCAGCTCCAGTGGGAGCGGACCGCGTAGAGCTGGACCGACCATCCCCACGTGTGCGGGGGCGGGGGACAGGACCGGGGAGCGACGGCGAGACGGGTGACGGGTCCGCCGTCGATCGGCAGCAGCTCGTGGTAGCCGACGGGCAGATCGCCGGGCAGCTGCGCCAGGGCCGGCAGCTCCGTGCCGTCCTCCAACCGCACGTCACACAGGGACTGCAGGTGGGGGGCGTCGCCGTGCCGCACGGACCAGTAGCCGGTCGACGGCGGGCCGTCGCCCTCGGCGCCCATCGCCTCCAGCAGCGCGGCGTGGACCCCCTCGTCGATGGGGTGCCAGGCGCCGGCCACGTCCCAGTAGCCCTCGCTGATCCCCCAGGCATCCATCGGACCCGAAGTGTTGCCCTCCCGGGGTGCGCGTCGCCAACGGGGACACGGTTCATGCGGGGGGCGCGTGCGTATGCTCCCCCGATGGCGAAGTGGCTGGTCGAGCGGCGCCTGGCGAGCGTCGGTCAGCGCCTGCGCAGCCTCCGTGAGGAGCTGGCCGTCATCGAGGAGCAGCTCCAGCAGCTGGCCGACGAGGCCGACGACGCCCGCATCCGCGCGCTCGTCTCGGAGACCGCCCTGGCGGACCGCGAGCACCACGACGCCCGACGCCACGCCGACGCCATGGCGGCACGGCGGGACGAGGTTCGCGCGACCATCGCCGAGCTCGAGGTCCGCCAGGACCTTCTGCTCGACGAGCTGACGGCCTGAGCCACCGGGTGGGGCTGACGCACCCCCGTGCTTAGATGGGCCGGTGGGACTGCGCGTGCTGATCGCCGAGGACGAGGCCATCATCCGGCTCGACCTGCGCGAGACGTTGGAGGAGGAGGGCTACGAGGTCGCGGGCGAGACGGGGCGGGGGGACGAAGCCGTGGCCATGGCCCGCGAGCTGGCGCCGGACCTGGCCGTGATGGACATCGGCATGCCGGGGATGGACGGACTGGAGGCGGCCCGCCTGATGGTGGGCGAGCAGCTCTGCGGCGCGCTCATCCTCACCGCGTTCAGCCAGCGCGAGCTGATCGAGCAAGCCCGCGACGCGGGCGCGCTCGCCTATCTGGTCAAGCCCTTCCAGAAGAGCGACCTCGTGCCCGCGCTGGAGCTGGCCTACGCCCGCCATCGCGAGCTGCAGGCCCTCGGGAGCGAGGTGCGCTCGCTGGAGGAGCGGCTGGAGTCCCGCAAGCTGGTCGACCGGGCCAAGGGCCGGCTCATGGACGCCAACGGCCTCACGGAGGCGGAGGCCTTCTCGTTCATCCAGAAGCGGGCCATGAACGAGCGGGTGCGCATGCGTGACGTCGCCCAGCTGGTCATCGACGGCGAGCTGGCGCCCTGAGCGGACGATCCCCGTGACCAAGCTCCTCCTGCTGGACGGCAACTCGCTGACCTACCGGGCGTTCTTCGCCCTGCCGACCGACATGGCGACCGCCGGCGGCCAGGTCACCAACGCCGTCTTCGGCTTCACCTCCATGCTGATCAACCTGGTGAAGGACCATCAGCCCGACTCGATCGTCGCCGCCTTCGACCGTCCTGAGAGGACCTTCCGCCACGAGCGCGTCCCCACCTACAAGGCCAACCGCGACGAGGCGCCCGACATCCTCCGCCAGCAGATGGGCCTGGTGCGGGAGGTGGTCGACGCGCTGGGCGTCGTCGCCGTCGACCTGGCCGGCTATGAGGCGGACGACATCATCGCCACCCTGGCCGAGCAGGCCAAGGCCCGCGGGGACGACGTCGTCATCGTGACCGGCGACCGGGACACCTACCAGCTCGTCCACGACCCCCACGTCAAGGTGCTCTACAACCGCCGTGGCGTGTCGGACTACGCGTTCTACGACGAGGCCGGGATCCTGGAGCGCACGGGCGTCACCCCCGAGCTGTACCCGCAGTACGCCGCGCTGCGGGGCGACCCGAGCGACAACCTGCCGGGCGTGCCGGGGGTCGGCGAGAAGACGGCGGCCAAGCTGATCACGACCTACGGCGGGATCGACGGGATCTACGAGCACCTCGATGCCCAGACGCCCAAGCTGCGGGCCTCGCTGGCCGAGCACGAGGAGCGGGTGCGGGAGAACGCCCGGGTGATGCTGCTCCGGCGGGACGTGCCGGTCGCCGTGGACCTCGACGCGGCCGTTCTCGCCCCCAAGATGGCCGAGGTCAAGCGGCTGTTCGAGTTCCTCGAGTTCCGCTCCCTCCTCGACCGGCTCAACGAGGCGCTGGGCGCCAAGGCGGCGGCGGCGATCAGCTCGGGCGGCGAGGTCGTGGAGGCCGAGGTCGTGCGCCCGGCGACCGAGGACGAGGCGGCCGCGCTCCTCAAGCCGTTGGAGGTGCTCGACGTGGCCGCGGCGTGGGCGGGCGCGCCGGGCCGCAGTGCGCTCACCGGCGTCGCGGTGGTGGTCGATCCCGAGGCGGGCGAGGTGGCCTGGCTGCCAGCGGAGGTGGTGGCCGGCGCGCCGATCTGCGCTGCGCTCTCCGACGGGCGTCCGCTGCGGGCGCACCAGGCCAAGCCGCTGCTGCGAGGCCTCGCTGCTCTCGGGGAACACGTGCCCAACCTGGCGCTCGACACGGCGATCGCCGCCTACCTGCTCGACCCGGCCGAGACCCGTTACGGCATCGGCGATCTGCTGGAGCGCTACACGGGCGACCGTCTGCCCCAGGAGGGAGCGCCGTCGGGGCAGCTCGACTTCGGCGAGGAGGCGGTGGACACCGCGCAGGTCACGGCCCGGGAGGCGCTCGCCGTCAGCCGCCTCGCCCCGGCCGTCCTGGCCGCGCTCGACGCGCAGGGCATGGCCGCCCTTTACGCGGAGATCGAGAACCCACTCGTGCGGGTTCTCGCCCGGATGGAGGACGTCGGCATCGCCGTGGACCGCGCCGAGCTCGAGTCGCTCAACACCCGCCTCACGGCGGACTGCGTTCGCCTGGCCGGCCAGCTGCGGGAGGTGGTGGGCCGGGACTTCAACCTCAACTCGCCCATCCAGCTGCGTCAGATCCTCTACGAAGAGCGGGGCCTGAGCCCCACCAAGCGGACGAAGACCGGGCTGTCGACCGACGCCGCCACGCTCGAGAAGCTCCGGGATGAGTGGCCCGAGTTCATCGAGCCGCTGCTCCAGTACCGGGAGGTCGAGAAGCTGCGCTCGACCTACGGCGAGGGGTTGCTGTCCGAGATCGCGCCCGACGGCCGCATCCACGCCACCTTCAACCAGACCGTGGCCCGCACCGGACGCCTGTCGTCGGACCAGCCCAACCTCCACAACATCCCGATCCGCTCGGACGAAGGGCGGCAGTTCCGCCGGGCGTTCATCGCGGCGCCGGGTAGCTCGCTGCTCGTCGCCGACTACAACCAGATCGAGCTGCGATGCATCGCCCACCTCGCCGAGGACCCTGGACTGGTGGCCGCGTTCACCGCCGGACAGGACATCCACCTGGCCACCGCGTCTCGGGTGTTCGGCGTCGAGCCCGGCGACGTCACGGTCCGGATGCGCTCCACGGCCAAGATGATCAGCTACGGCCTGGCCTACGGGATGGAGGCCTACGGGCTGGGCCAGCGGCTCAACATCCCGACGGAAGAGGCTGCGCTCATCCTCAACGCCTACTTCGACGCCTTCCCGAACGTCCGCGCCTACATGGAGCGCACGGTCAAGGAGGCGCGCATGCGCGGCTACACGGAGACCCTGTTCGGGCGCCGCCGGCCGATCCCCGAGCTGTCGAACTCGAACTACCGCATCCGCCAGGCCGGCGAGCGCCAGGCCATGAACGCGGGCATCCAGGGTCTGGCGGCGGACATCTTCAAGGTCGCGCTGGTCCGGCTCGACCGTGCGCTGGAGGACGGTGGCTACGCCAGCCGCATCGTCCTCCAGGTGCACGACGAGGTGCTGCTCGAGGTGCCGGACCCGGAGCAGGCCGCGGTCGCCCCGCTGACCGTCGCCACCATGCGGGGTGCCGCGGAGCTGCGGGTGCCCTTGGAGGTCAACGTCTCTTCGGGTCCGACGTGGGCCGACGCCAAGGGGTGAGCGTCCAGGCGGACGAGGGGGAGCATTGGTTCGAACCCGTCGCCGACCACCTCGGCCGGGCCTACCTCCGCTACTCGCACACCAAGGGGACGGCCCAGGAGGTGGACCACCTGGTCCGCGCGCTCGAGCTGGTGCCCGGGCAGCGGGTGCTCGACGTGGGCTGCGGTCCTGGCCGCCATGCCCACGAGCTGGCCCGGCGGGGCATCGCCTGCCACGGCATCGACGTCAGCGAGCGGTTCGTCGAGCTGGCCCGCGAGGATGCACCGCCCGGCGCGACGTTCGCCCGTGTGGATGCCCGCACGCTCCGCGACGAGGCCGTCTTCGACGCCGTCGTCGCGCTGTGCCAAGGCGGGTTCGGCATGTCCCGCGACGACCGCGACGACGAGGTGATCCTCGCCGCCACGTCCCGCGCGCTGCGTCCCGGCGGCCGGCTGGCGCTGACCGCCTTCAACGCGTACTTCGCCGTCCGCTACCACACGGAGGCCGCGTTCGACGCCGACCGCGGCGTCGCCCACGAGCGGACCGAGGTCCGGGACGAGCGTGGCGCGCTCACCGCGGTCGAGCTCTGGACGGGGTGCTACACGCCGCGCGAGCTGCGCGTGATCGCCCGGTCGGCTGGGCTCGTGGTCGAGCGGATCAGCTCGGTCGAGCCGGGCGCCTACGGCGACGACCCGCCGACCACCGAGCGCCCCGAGCTCCTGCTGATCGCCCGCCGCCCCGCCTGACCCGCACGCCTGACCCGCCACCCTGACCCGGACGCATGACCCGCCACCGGAGCCGCCACTTTCGCGACGAGTTCGCGCCATGGGCCGGTCCCGCAACCACTTTCGCGACGAGTTCGCGGGGGGTGCCGGTCGCGCAATCACTTCGCGACGAGTTCGCGCCGCGGCAGTGCCGGTCGCGCACCCTTCCGCGACGGGTTCAAGCCGTCGCGGTCCCTCGCGCAACCACTTTCGCGACGAGTTCGCGCCATGGGCCGGCTCAGCGACCAACTTCGCGACAAGTTCCGCGTTTTGGTTGGGCGGGACGGGCGGGGCGGGGGCGAGGCGGGCGTTAGGTCGGGCGGGGGGTCAGGCGTCGGGCGCGTGGGGGTCGCCCATGGCCGCCGCGCAGGCGCCGGGGTTGGCCTTTGTCCACGCTGTGACCTCGGCCGCGGGTGAGGCCGTGCCGCCCGTGCGCCAGCTGTCCAGGTAGGGCTGCGGCCAGACGACCCCACGGCGGATCGCCCACTCCTTGCCCGGGCACGGCGTCGAGACGCCGAAGTGCAGGTGGCAGGCGCTGGCGTCGCCGCTGCGGCCCATGAGCCCGACGACCTGGCCGGCGCGCACGTCCTGCCCGACGGCGAGGCCGGCCGCGACGCTGCCGAGGTGGGCCAGGTAGTAGCGCACGCCGTCCCGGCCGAGGAGGCTGGCGTACCGCCCGCCGCGGTAGGCGGGGTTGTCGGCCGCGGCGTCGTAGAGGTCGACGGTCCGCAGCTCGAGCACACGGCTGTCGATCGGGGCCACCAGTGGGGTGCCGCAGCCGGACGAGGCGAAGATGTCGGCGGCCGGGTAGTCGTGGTGGCTGCCGACGCCGCCGTAGCCGACCGTCGGACCGGGCGCGATCGGCAGGACGTAGTGGAACGGTGACGTGGCGCCGCCCGGCGGTGCGCAGGCCGCCGCGAGGGGTGCCACGAGCACGACGAGGACCGCGAGCGTGGTCGTCCCGAGCCTTCCCACCAGGGCAGTCTGGCCCATCCAGGCTGAAGGAGCGGCTGAGGCGGGTGGTAGCCTTGGTCGCCCGTCGCGCCCGCAACCGCTCCGGCGCCTCCCACCACCGACTGTCCATACCCCCGAAAGCGAACCTGTTCCTTGTCCGACATCACCGCATCCGCCCCCGACGACACGCCGTTCGGCACCTTCGACGACGAGGGCAACTACCTTCCCCGCCAGATCGTCGAGGACGACCTGGGCCAGAGCTTCGAGGACGCCATCGCCGGCACGCTGGTCGATGTCGAGGACGGGCAGATCGTCAACGGCACCGTGGTGAAGATCGACAAGGACGAGGTCCTGCTGGACATCGGCTACAAGTCCGAGGGCGTCATCCCCTCGCGGGAGCTCTCGATCCGCAACGACGTCAACCCCTTCGACGTCGTCAAGATGGGTGAGGAGCTCGAGGCCCTGGTCCTCACCAAGGAGGACAAGGAGGGCCGGCTCCTCCTGTCGAAGAAGCGGGCTCAGTACGAGCGGGCCTGGGGCACGATCGAGAAGATCAAGGAGTCCGAGGGCATCGTCGAGGGTCCGGTCATCGAGGTCGTCAAGGGCGGCCTGATCATGGACATCGGACTACGGGGCTTCCTGCCCGCGTCCCTCGTCGAGCTGCGCCGGGTGCGCGACCTCCAGCCGTACGTCGGCCGGGTGCTGCAGGCCAAGATCATCGAGCTCGACAAGAACCGCAACAACGTCGTGCTGTCCCGCCGCGGCTACCTGGAGGAGACCCAGAAGGAGCAGCGTGAGGACTTCCTCGCCAACCTCAAGCCGGGCGACGTCCGCACGGGCGTGGTGTCGTCGGTCGTCTCCTTCGGCGCCTTCGTCGACCTCGGTGGCATGGACGGCCTGATCCACGTGTCCGAGCTGTCGTGGAAGCACGTCGACCACCCCGGTTCGGTCGTCTCGGTGGGCGACGAGGTGAGCGTCAAGGTGCTCGACGTCGACCACGACCGCGAGCGCATCAGCCTGTCGTTGAAGGCGACGCAGCAGGATCCGTGGCAGGAGTTCGCCAGCAGCCACCGCGTCGGCGAGCTGGTCTACGGGCGGGTCACGAAGCTGGTCCCGTTCGGGGGGTTCGTACAGGTCGGCGACGGCATCGAGGGCCTCGTGCACATCTCGGAGATGTCCGCCCACCACGTCGAGTCCCCCGAGCAGGTCGTCACCCCGGGCGAAGAGCTCTGGGTCAAGATCATCGACCTCGACCTGGCTCGGCGCCGGATCAGTCTCTCGATCAAGCAGGCCGCCGAGGGCGGCGAGCTGGCCGAGGAGTACCGGGAGCACTTCGGCATCGACGAGCAGGGCAACTACACGGTCACCGACGACGCCGAGCGCGAGGCGGCCTGGGCCGAGTACTTCGAGGAGCTCGGCACCGAGGGCGAGTCCGGCGAGCCCGGCGACACGGCCGGTGCCCCCGCCCCGGCGGACGAGCCACCGGTCGCGGCCGAGGGCTCCGAGGCCTGAGCGGTCCCTGACCGGGGCGGGCGCGCGTGATCCTCGTCGGCCTGACCGGCGGGATCGGGTCGGGCAAGTCGACGGTGTCCGCCATGCTGGCCGAGCGGGGCGCGATCGTCCTGGACGCCGACGCCATCGCCCGCGAGCTCCAGCGGGCCGGTCAGCCGGTCCTGGCGTCGATCATCGAGCGCTTCGGCGACGAGATGCTGCTGCCGGACGGTGAGCTGGACCGCGCCCGTCTCGCCGCACTCGTCTTCGGCGACCCGGCCGCCCTGGGCGACCTCAACGCGCTCGTGCACCCGGCCGTCGGGGTCGAGCTGCTGCGGCGGATCGAGGACGCCCGAGGCTCGGACGCGGTCGTCGTGCTCGACAGCCCCCTCCTGGCCGAGCATCCCCGGGAGGGGATGGCGGCCACGATCGTCGTGGACACGCCCGTCGAGACGGCCGTCGAGCGCTTGGTCCACCAGCGCGGCATGACCGAGTCCGACGCCCGGGCCCGGATCGCTCGACAGATCGGCCGGGAGGAGCGCATGGCCACTGCTGACCGCGTCATCGACAACTCCGGCGACCGCGCCGCGCTCGAGGCACAGGTCGACGCAGTCTGGGCCTGGCTGCAGACGCTGCCCCACTCGTAGCCGGGCCGCGTCCCGGTGCGGGCGCTCAGTGGGTGAGGTCGGTGCAGACCTGGGGCTTGGCCTTCAACGCCTTGCGCAGCGCGCCCTCGGTCACGTGGTCGTGCACGTCCGTGCAGATCTGGGCCGCTGAGGTCTCGGGCGTGACCAGCTCGTGCGTCGGCCACAGACGAACGACGCCCTCGCCGCCGCCGGTCGCCAGCTGCGTCCCATCGGCATTGAAGGCGAGGTCGAGGACCCGCTTGGTGTCCGGGGAGTAACGGCCGGTCGGTCGCCAGCTGGCGGTGTCCCACAGGATGAGGCTGCGGTCGTCGCTCCCGGTGGCCAGCAGGTCGCCGAGGGGCGTGAAGGCCACGGACGTCACCGTGTCGCGATGGCCGGGGAGCTCCTGGTGGACCTTCCCGTCATCGACGCCCCAGACCTTCACGACCTCGTCGTCGCCACCTGTCACGATGAAGCGGCCGTCCGGGCTGAACGTCACTGCGGTGAGCTCGGCGTGGACCTCGTGCTCCCACAGCTTGTCGCCGCGCTGCACGTTCCACACGATGACCGATCCGCCCTTGTCCACCGTCGCGACCAGTCGTCCGTCCGGGCTGAACGCCACGGCGTTCACGACGTCGGGGCCGGCCTCGAGCGGCTTCCCCACGGGCTGGCGGCTCGGCCAGCTCCAGAGCCGCACGGTGCCGTCGGCGCCCGCGCTGGCCAGCATCGATCCGGCCTTGTTGAAGGCCAGACCCCAGACCGTCTTCTGCTTCCCGGGCAGCACGCCGCGGGCCTCCCCGGTCGCCGGGTCCCAGACGCCTACGTCCCCGTCAGCGTCAGCGGTGAGCAGGTAGCCATCACGACTGAACGCGATGTCGTACACCGCCTTCTCGTCCGCTTGGAACGTCGCCCGCTGGTGGCCGGTCGCGACGTCTGCCACCACGACGTTGCCGGACGTGTCGGCGCCCGCCACCATCGTGTCGTCCCCGCTGTAGGCCACGCCCCGAGTCGCCTTGCCCGGCAGGGGCAACGCGCCGACGTCCCGGCCGTCGACGGGCCGCCAGAGCTTGACGGTGGAGTCGTTGCCGCCGGTGGCGAGGAGCGCGCCGTCGGGTGCGAACGCCACCGCTTGCACCCCGCCGGTGTGGCCGACGTGCGTGCTGAGGAGCTTTCCCGTCCCGATGTCCCACACCTTGGCCGTGCTGTCGGCGCCCGCACTGGCCAGCAGCGTGCCGTCGTCGCTCACGGCGACGTCGAGGACGTTCTCCTTGTGCGCGGGGAACGTCCGTGAGCCACCGTCCGCCCGATGGACGACCACGGACCCGTCCGCGCCGCCCGCGGCGATGGTCCGGCCGCCCCCGCCAGCGGCCAGGTGGGTGATCTGGGCCATGCCGGTGTCGAAACCGCCCGCGGTGGGCGCTCCCGTGGTGGGGTCCCGCAGCTCGACGGACCCGGCCCGCCCGAGCGCGA
>JBKPRL010000127.1:0-4619 GCA_046734535.1 bacterium
CACGTCCGCCGTCCTCAGCGGGGTCGAGGTCATCGCGTAGAAGCTGCGGTTCCAGCGCATGCCGGCGAGCACTGGCCACGTGCTGTCGAGCGCGCCGATGATCATCCCGTTGGCGGCCAGCAGGCCCGGCGCGAGGAAGGCGACGTACGTGTGCCCGTCGAGGCTGGCCGAGGACGACGAGCCCTGGTCGATCAGGGAGCCGAGCCCGAGGCCCATCCCGGCCAGGTAGAAGAGCGGGGCGAAGAACGCCGTCCCGATCGTGGCCCGCCAGAGGCGGCGGAAGGCGGCCGCGTGGTACTCGGCGATGCGGATCGCCGCGGGCGTGCTCACTCCACCAGCGTCCTGCCCGTGAGGGTGAGGAAGACGTCCTCGAGCGTGCTCCGCCGGACGAGCAGCGCGTCGGGACGCAGCCCTCGCTCGAGCACGACCGACACGACGGCATCGCCGTCGTCGGCGTAGAGGAGCACGCGGTCCGGCAGGGCCTCGACCCGCTCGGCCAGGTCGGCCACCTTCTCGGCCGCGGCCTCGTTCTCGCCCGGCGCCATGCGCATCTCGACCACCTCGCGCGTGGAGTACCGCTGGATGAGCGCGAGCGGCGAGCCCTCGGCGACGATCCGGCCACCGTCCATCACGACCAGCCGGTCGCACAGCTGCTCCGCCTCGTCCATGTAGTGCGTCGTCAGGACGAGCGAGACGCCGCGCTGCTTCAGGCGGTACAACCGGTCCCACACGAGGTGCCGGGCCTGAGGGTCGAGGCCCGTGGTCGGCTCGTCGAGCAGCAGCAGCTCGGGGTCGTTGACGAGCGAGCGGGCGATCGTCAGGCGACGCTTCATGCCCCCGGAGAGGGGCTCCGTCCGGTCGTCGGCCCGCTCGGTGAGCTGGGCGAACTCGAGCAGCTCCATCGCCTTTCGCGCCGCCACGGCTCTCGGGATGTCGAAGTAGCGGGCGTAGACGATGAGGTTCTCCCGCAGCGTGAGCTCCTCGTCCAGACTGTCCTGCTGCGGCACGACGCCCAACCGAGCGCGGATGCGGGGCCCGTCGACGTGCGGGTCGAGGTCGAAGAGGCGCAGGGATCCGGCCGAGATGGGCGAGACGCAACCGACCATGCGCATGGTCGACGACTTCCCGGCGCCGTTGGGACCGAGGAAGCCGAACGCCTCGCCGGCGCGCACCTCGAAGTCGATGCCGTCGACGGCCGTGAAGTCGCCGAACCGCTTGGTCAGGCCCTGGGCGACGACGAGGGGGCGTCCGGGCGCGCCGTCCGGAGAGAAGGCGGCGAGGTCGCTCATGGCGGCCAGGGTACGAGGAGGGTGGTGCAGGGCTCCAAGGGGTTGCTTCCATCCCGCCGGTCCTGATCTCCCCGCAGTCGACCGGCGGGGGCTCGGAGGTCGGCCGCACCGTCGGTACGCTGGCCTCCCGTGGCCCGCCTCCGCCTCTTCGCCTCCGCTCGCGAGGCCGCGGGCACCGGCCGGGACGTGGTCGACGGGTCGACCGTGGCCGACGTGCTGTCCGCGTCGATCGAGCGGTACGGCGCGGCCTTCGCCGCCGTGCTGCCGACGTGCCGGGTGTGGGTCAACGGCGAGCCGGCCGAGCCGGACGTCCGGGTGGGTGACACGGACGAGGTGGCCCTGCTCCCTCCGGTGTCGGGTGGGTAGGCGTTCCGCCGTGCCTGCCGTCCGCCAAGAGGTGGAGGAGCGCCTCATCGAGCTCGGCGACTTCATCCGCAGCCAGCGCGAGGTGGCCCGGATCTCCGTGCGCCGGCTGGCCGAGCTGGCCGACGTCTCGAACCCCTATCTGAGCCAGATCGAACGCGGCCTGCGCAAGCCGTCGGCCGACATCCTCCAGCAGATCGCCAAGGCGCTCCAGATCTCGGCCGAGTCGCTCTACGTGCGGGCCGGCATCCTCGAACCGGATCAGGACGTCGTCGTGAGCGTGGTCGACGCGGTCCACCGCGACCCCTACCTGTCCGGCGAGCAGAAGCAGACCCTGCTCCGGGTCTATGAGAGCCTCCGCGCCCAGGCAGCCGAAAGCGGCTCGTCTACGGAGCCGGCCGGGGCATGAGTCGTTTGGAATGCCCGCGCGCGGGGAGACGTTGAACTGACCGTGCGGCGGTTGGCCATGCTCTCCATGCACTCGTCACCCCTGACCCAGCCGGGTGTGGGCGACAGCGGCGGCATGAACGTGTACGTCCGCGAGCTCTCGTCCGCCCTCGCCCAGGCCGGCGTCGACACGACGACCTACGTTCGTCGTTGGGACCCCGACCTGCCCGAGGAGGTGGTGGTCGAACCGGGCTTCCGCGTGGTCCACATCGACGCAGGCGATCCGGCCCTCCCCAAGGAGCGGCTCTTCGACGTCGTCGGGCAGTTCGCGGCCGGCGTCGTCGACCACCTGGGCAGTCACGACGGCGCCGACCTCATCCACGCCAACTACTGGCTCTCGGGCGTGGCCGGCCACCGCATCAAGCACGAGATGGACCTGCCGCTCGTCTGCACCTTCCACACCCTGGCTCGGGTCAAGGCCGAGGGTGGCGACGCGGAGTCGGCGTGGCGCGAGCTGGCCGAGATGGAGATCATCGGCTGCGCGGACGCCATCTGCGTCAGCTGCACGGAGGAGGAGCGGCAGTTCCGGCGGCACTACGGCGACCCGCCGGGCCGCGTCGAGATCGTCGCGCCGGGCGTCGAGCACGCCTTCTTCGCGCCCGGCGACCGCATGGGCGCCCGCGGCGCGCTCGGCCTCGGTCTGGGGCCTGAGCCGATGCTGCTGTTCGTCGGGCGGATCCAGCCCCTGAAGGGCGTCGACGTCGCCGTGCGCACGCTCGCCGCGCTGGATCGGCCGGACGCGTCCCTGGTCATCGTCGGGGGCGCCAGCGGACAGGACGGCGACGCCGAGGTCGAGAAGGTGGTGGCGCTGGTCGACGAGCTCGGCCTCACCGATCGGGTCCACTTCGTGCCGCCGCAGCCCCACCACCTGCTCTCCAGCTACTACCGGGGCGCGGACGTCGTGCTGGTCCCGAGCCGGTCCGAGAGCTTCGGCCTGGTCGCGCTGGAGGCCGCGGCCTGCGGGACCCCCGTCGTGGCTGCAGGCGTGGGCGGCCTGCTCACCCTGGTCGACCACGGGCACACCGGCTTCCTGGTCCGGGGCCGCGACCCCGAGGTCTTCGCCAGCTTCGCCGACGAGATCCTCGGCAACGACCGGCTGGCGGCGGAGATGGGGCGGGCGGCGGCCGAGCGCTCGCGGCGGTACACGTGGTCGCTGGCCGCGGCCCGCCTGCGCCGGGTCTACGGCGACCTGACCGCCGGCGCCCGGGTCGAGTGCTCGTGACCGAGCTGTTCGACGACGGCGCGCTGGCGCTGCTCGAGCTCCAGATCGACGAGTGGTTGCACCGGATGGCCGACGCCGACCCGGTCGTCTCGGGCGTAGGCCGGGACGACGATGCGCCGCGACGCTGGTTCGTGCGCATGCGGGGGGAGGCCAAGGAGATCACCACGGTCTGGGTCACCCTCGGCCAGCGGACGATCCGCTACGAGACCTACGTGATGCCGGCGCCGGAGGAGAACCACGTGCAGCTCTACGAGCAGCTGCTGCGCCGCAACGAGCGCCTGGTCGGTGCCCACTTCTCGATCGGGGTCGAAGACGCCGTCTTCCTGCGCGGCGAGCTCCCACTGGCGGCGCTCACCGAGGGCGAGCTCGACCGGATCGTCGGCTCGCTGTACGCCTACGTCGAGCAGGTCTTTCCAGCCGCGATCCGACTGGGCTTCGCCTCCCGCTTCTGATTCTTCGTCGCCAGCCTCCGCTGCGCTTCGGCTGGCTCCTACTCGCTTCGCTCGGCAATGCGTCGGGCCTCGTCGCGGTGCGCCGGCCAAGCCGGACGCACCGTCACCTGTCTCTGACTCTGCGTCGCCAGCCTCCGCGGAACGAGGGCTTGCTCCTACTCGCCTCGCTCTTTCGAACGGTTCTGGCGCGGGATCGTCTCGCCGGCGCGAGGATCCCGCGCCAGAAGGCTTCTGCCTCTGCTGCGTGGCCTGCGCCGGCCCTGCCGGGCGGTACCGACGCCGTTCATGACCGCTTTCCGGTTCGGGCCGGCTGGCGCACACCCTCCTCGCAGGTCCGGGGCGGCGTCCCGCATCGGGGAAGTCGGGGTCGCCCGTCCCGGACCGCCCTCACCGCCGGGTCGGCCGGCTGGTCGAGGGCCGGCCGGTACCCTCGCCGGCCATGACGTACCGGTTGGCCGTGCTCGGCGGCGGGAAGATGGGCACCGCGCTCGTCCAAGGGCTGCTCTCGTCCGGGTGGGCGGCTCCGGACGAGCTGGTGGTCACCGAGATCCTGTCTCAGCGCCGGGACAGTCTCTCGGAGGAGCTGTTGGGGGTGGACGTGCTCGGTTCGCTCGACGGAGTGGCGATCGACGCTGCGGTGCTCGCCGTGAAGCCGGGCGATGTCGCGTCAGCGGCCGGCGCGGCCGCACGGGCCGGCGCGAGCCGCCTCCTCTCGATCGCCGCCGGTGTGCCGACGCGCGCCGTCGAGCGGATCGCTCCGGGGGTGCGCGTGGTGCGCGCGATGCCCAACACCTGTCTCTTATACACATCTGACGCTGCCGACGAATACCAACGCGTGTTGATGTG
>JBKPRL010000128.1:0-6883 GCA_046734535.1 bacterium
GGTACGGCGTGACGTCCTCGACGTCGAGCCGGCTGCCGGTCCCAAAGGTCGCGACCAGCGTGTCGAGGATCCCGGAAAGGCGGTTGACGTCCTCGCCCAGCTGGTCGATCAGCGCAGCCGTCGCCGGCGTGGTCAGCCGCAGCCCGCTCGCCGCAAGAGCCGGTTGATGAAGGCGACCGCCACCGAGGCCTGAGCCGGCCCGAGCCTCGCCGCCGGGCAACGTCAGCCCGCGGCCGGTCAGGTCAGCGCCGAGTCCCAGCAGCCGTCCGCCGCGTCGCGCTCAACCGGCAGAGCCGGGCGACGAGCACCTCGAGCACGGCCTCCTCCGGCAGCTCCCGCTGCCCGCGCAGGTCCATGTCGGCCTGCGCCAGCAGCTGGATCGCGCTGTGGATCGCGTCGGGTCCCATGGCGCGCGCCCGCTCGACCGCCTTGCGGGCCGCGAAGCCCTTGATCCCGAGGACGGCGCCCGCGCTCGCCTCGTCGTGTGCGCCCGAGCCCTCGAGGCGCAGCAGCCGGCCATAGTGGCTGTGCAGGATGGCCATGACGACGAGCGGGTGGCGACCGCCGGCGTTCACCATCCGGCTCAGCGCGCCGAGTGCCGCCGGCCGGTCGCCGCGATCGATGGCGTCGGTCAGATCCCAGGGCGGGATGCCGCCGCCCTCGCCGAGGTACGGCGTGACGTCCTCGACGTCGAGCCGGCTGCCGGTCCCAAAGGTCGCGACCAGCGTGTCGAGGATCCCGGAAAGGCGGTTGACGTCCTCGCCCAACTGGTCGACGAGCGCAGCCGTCGCCGGCGTGGTCAGCCGCAGCCCGCTCGCCGCGACCTGCTCGTCCACGAACGAGGACCGGTCGCGGCGGTTGCTCCCGACGTCCGGCGCCGCCACCACGCCACCAGCGCCCTTCAGCGCATCGAGGAGCTTCTTGGTCGGTTTGCCCGCGTGGATCAGCACGAGGTCCGTCGTCGGCAGCGGGGAGCCCAGGTAGGTCTGCAATGCCGCCACGCCGTCAGCATCGAGCCGCTCGGCGCCCCGCACCACGACGACGCGGGTGTCGGTCAGGAACGGTGGCGTCTGCGCCTCTGCCACCACGTGACCGACGGTGACGTCTTCGCCGTCGAGCGTCAGGTCGGCCACCATCAGGGATCGATCGGCCGAGCCGACCAGGCGGCGGACGAGCTCCGTGGCGGCCTGACCGACCAAGGCCTCGTCCGAGCCGTGGATGAGGTGCAGCTCAGCCATCGACGCTCCGGCCGCAGGCCCTCGCCTCCAGGATGGCGGCCATCACGTCAGCCACGCGGCGGCTGCCCCGCACGTCGTGGGCTCTCAACACCCGGCAGCCGAGGGCGATGCCCTGCGCGTGGGCGGCGACCGAGGCCAGCCGTCGCTCGTCGACCGGGAGGTCGAGCACCTGCCCGAGGAAGCGCTTGTTGGAGGCCGACAGGAACACCGGGTAGCCGAGCGCGGCCAGCCGGTCGGACGCCCGGAGCAGCTCGAGCGACATCGGCTCGGTCTTTCCGAGGTCGAGCCCGGCGTCGACCATGATCCGTTCGCGTGGGATGCCGGCCGCCTCCGCCCACCGCGTCCGCTCGGCACAGAAGCGCACCACGGCCTCGACGACGCCCTCCGGGTACTCCGGGTCCGGATCGGCCATTCGCGGCGCCAGCCGGATGTGGGTCGCGACCACCGACGCGCCGTGCCGGGCGGCGACCGGCAGGTAGTCGGGATCGGCGAAGCCGCTGATGTCGTTGCCGACGCACGCCCCCGCCGCCACCGCAGCCCCCAGCACGGAGGCTCGCCACGTGTCGACGGAGACCGGCAGGTCGAACCGGCTCACGACAGCCTCGATCGCCGGCACGACCCGCTCCAGCTCCTCCTCCTCGCCGACCGACTCGCCCGGTCCGGCCTTCACGCCGCCCACGTCGAGGAAGTCGGCGCCGTCGGCGACGTGCGCCGCCGCCTGGTCCAGGAAGGCGTCGAAGTCGTAATACCGCCCGGCGTCGTAGAACGAGTCCGGCGTCCGGTTGAGGATGCCCATGACGAGGGCCCGGTGGGTGACGTCGAACTCCGCGTCGCCCAGCGCCAGCCGCATCACGGCGACCCTACCGCTGGTGCCGCGGAGCCCGACGGAGCACGAGGGCGACGACCGCGACCACTCCCACCAGGCCCGGCCAGCCCACGTGGGGAAGCGGCCACCGGGCGGCAGCGGACGCCACCCTCGCGACGAACCGCACGAGTACGACCGTCGGCAGATGGATCAGCCGAGCCACCGGATCCGAGCACACGCCGGCCAGCAGCCCGGCCGGCAGCCCGTAGAGCATGATCGGTGCCGCGGCCGGCACGGCCAGCAGGTTGGCCGGCACGGAGGCCAGCGGGAGGGGTCCGAAGACCGCGACCGTCACCGGCGCCACGCCCAGCTGCGCGGCCATCGTGACCGCGAGGGGCAACCGGACCGGCGCAGGGCCGGGGAGGCGCGCCGCGAGCGGCGCGGCGAGGGCAACGATGCCGGCGGTCGCCCCGACCGAGAGCCACCACCCGACCGAGCGGACAAGCAGCGGGTCGGCCAGGAGCACGATGGTCACGGTGAGGCCGAGGACCCGCACCGGGCGAGACGGTCGTCCCGTTACCAGCGCGGTCGCCGCCAGCGCGGCCATCACCGACGCTCGCAGCACGGACGGCTCGAAGCGGGTCAGCAGCGCGAACCAGCCGATCAGGGCGAGCGTCGCCGCCCAACGCGTCGGGGCCCGTGCCCGCCGCAGCACCGGCGACGCGGCTGTCAGCAGGAGCGCGACATTTTCACCGGAGACAGCGCTCAGATGCGAGAGGCCGGACGACCGGAACGCATCGACGGTGGCGGGCGGCTGGCCGCGGTCGTCACCGATGACGAAGCCGAGGTACAGGCTGCGGTCGACCGGATCCATGGTCCGCGCGCCCCGGTCGAGCAGCTGCCGCACTCGGTTGGCGGAGTGGGCCAGGGTGGTCCCGTCACCCACGAGCTCCAACCGGCTGGGCTCGAGCACCGCTGCGATGTGGCGGCTGCGAAGCCAGCCGGCGATGGCACTGTTCGGCGGGACCACCCGCCCCTCGACCGCCAGCTGCTCACCGGCCAGCCGCGGCCGGAGTCGCCGTGCGGTACCGCCGAACGCCCGCAGCTCCAGGTGGTGGTGGCCCGCGACGACGTCCGCGACCACACCAGCGCCGAGTGGGCTCGGATCGGTCCGGAGCGTGACGACGCCGCGGAACGGTCCGGCGGGCAAGGGCGCCGCGCCCGCCCAGGCGTGCGCCGCGAGGGTGCCGGACAGAGCGAAGCAGCCGGCGACCAGCAGGGCGGCGTGTCCCCGCCACGCCGCGATGAGGACGAGGGTGCCGGCCCCGAGCGCCGGCCCTGGCCAGGCCGACGGGACGGCCAGCCAGGCGCCCGCGGCCGTCGCGAGCGCCGCGGCTCCGACGGCCGCGTCGCTCAGCGCCCGAACCGGTGATGCGGTTCGCCCCCACCGACCCCCTAGCATCGGTCCGTGGCCCGACCGAGCGTGATGATGCCTCCGCGCGCGCTCAGCCCCCACCAGCCGGTTCCGCACGGTCCGGTCGCCTACCGCCGGCAGATCCGTCGCTACGGACCGTTCGTGGGGTTGCTGATCCCTGGCCTCGTCTTCATCTCGGCCGTCGTCGTCTGGCGGACCTGGCCCTGCGACGGCTCGGCCTGCGTCAAGAATGCCGAGGTCGGCTGGGTCCTGGCCAGCCTGGCTGCTCCGACGGCGCTCGTCGCCGGCTTCCCGCTGGAGGGCGGCACGCTCCGCCTCACCCTGGCCGGGGTCGGCGCGGTGGTGCTGTGGATGACTCTCGGCGGATGGGCCGCGCGGCGCAGCGCCCGCTCCCCCGTCGCCGGCTGGCGGGAGTGGTGGCGCGAGTACCTCTGGCTGCTCGTGCCGGTCTGGGGTGGCACGCTGGCCGCGCTGGCCATCATGCGCTACCTGGCGCTCTGAGCCGTCGCTCACACCTTCACCAGCTCTCGCAGCGCGTCGAGGCGGGCCGGACCGATGCCCTGCACATCGGTCAGGTCGTCGACCTGGTGGAACGGGCCGTGCGCTTCCCGGTAGGCGACGATGGCCCGGGCGGTCGTCGGCCCGACGCCTGGCAGCGCGTCGAGGTCGGTCTCGGACGCCGCGTTGAGATCGACCGGTGATGCCGGAACGGTGCCGCCAGCCGCCGCAGCGGCCGCGCCGCCGGTCGCGGTGGACGGCAGCACCTCGCCGTGGTGGGGAACCTGCACCCGCTGTCCGTCGGTCAGCCGGCTGGCGAGGGCCATGGCCTGGAGGTCGGCGTCTGCGGCCGGGCCGCCGGCCGCGGTGATGAGATCCGTGACCCTTGACCCGTCGGCCAGGTGGTAGACGCCGGGCAGTTCGACCGCACCAGCCACCTGGACGACGACCTCCACCGGAGCCACGGACGGTGGAGACGGCAGCGCGCCGGCGGACGCCGCGGTCGGTCCGGAAGCGGCGCCAGGCGCAGCGCGGGGCAGCGAGTCCTCGATGGGAGACCGCGCGGGGCGAAGAAGCCACCACCCGCCGGCCATCAGCAGGAGGATCACCCCGGCGGAGACGGCGAGACGGGCGGGGTCGACGGCGGCGCGCGCGGCAGCGAGGCGATCCAGCCACGAGCGCGGCGGATCGGGGCGAAGCAGCTCCGGCATCGGCGTTCCCTCCTCGAGCGGAGCGCCGGCCGGCGCCCCGGGACGGTGGAGCGCGGCGCGCCCGAATCGGCGGGGAAGCCGAGGGGTGGGACTCTACACGAGGGGTGCTACACGACCGTCGGCTCGGAGGGCATCGGCTCACGCACCTCGGTGGCCAGCGCCCGCCGGGCGACCCAGTCCGCCACGATCTCGAAGGGGATGCGGAGGTAGGCGCCCCGATGGCCCTTTCTCCGAAGTCGCCAGAGCACGTACGCGCCCAGGTAGCGCGTGGTGAAGCCGACGACGCCGTGGCGGCGCCATTGCCGGACGTGCACGAGCTCGTGGTGGAGCAGATAGCGCGACGACGCCCGTGCCCGCCGGACCGAGATCACCGACCCGATCGTGATGGCGTCCGCGCCGCGTGGCACCGGGCCGCCGATGAGCAACCAGTACCCCTCACGTCGCTCCAGCCGCATGCCGCGATCGTAGGGCGATCCACGTGCACGCGCCGGGCGACCCGGCCCCTGTGGCCGCCGTCGCGCTTCCGGCGCGAGATCCTCGCACCAGCGGGACCAGACCGCGCCAGAACCCGCCGGGCGACCGGCCCGCGAGGCCGCCGTCGCGCTTCCGGCGCGAGATCCTCGCACCGGCGGCACCAGACCGCACCAGAACCCGCCGGGCGACCGGCCCGCGAGGCCGGCGTGGCGCTTCCGGCGCGAGATCCTCCCACCGGCGGGACCAGACCGCACCAGAACCCGCCGGGCCACCGGCGACGCAGGACCGCAACCGGGCCGACCGGCGACGCATGGCCCGGACCGGTGCGACCGGCTCGGCCGGCCCACCGCACCACGCCCGACGCATTGCCGAGCGGAGCGAGTAGGAGCCAGCCGAAGCTCCGCGGAGGCTGGCGACACAGACTCAGAACAGGCGGCTGGTGAGCTGCCGGCGGTAGTGCGCCGTGCGCGGGTCCTCGGGCCCCATGACCTCGAGGATGTCCACGAACTCCTGTCGTGCCGCCTCGTCGTCGCGCACCTGCGCGAGCAGGGCGTCGAGCTTCTCGTCGTAGTCATCGGCCGTCGCCTCGGCCCCGTTCGTGCTCGCGGCAGGGGCGTCGCCCGACTGGGCCAGGCGGGCACGGGCCGCCAGCAGCCGGACGGGCTCGGTCTCGGGGACGCGTGCGAGGACGGTCAGCGCCTCGTCCGCCCGCCCGTCGTCGACCAGCAGCTCGGCCAGCGCGACGACGACGTCCTCGTTCCCGGGCTCCAGCTCGAGCGCCTGGCGGAGGCTGGCCTCGTCGCCGGCCTCGAGGAGCCGGGCCAGCTCCTGCTCGCCCTCGGTCGGCAGGAGCGACGACACGAACTGCGTGACGACGTCCTCCGGGTAGGCGCCGATGAACCCGTCGACGATCTGCCCCCCCTTGAGCGCGTACACCGCGGGGATGGACTGCGCCCGGAAGGCGGTGGCGATCTGGGGGTTCTCGTCGACGTTGACCTTCACGAGGGCGACCTGTCCCTCGGTGGCGTCCGTGACCTTCTCGAGGATCGGTCCGAGCGTTCTGCAGGGCCCACACCACGGGGCCCACAGGTCGACGACGACCGGGACCTCGGCACTGCGCTCGATGACCTCGGTCTGGAACGTGGCGTCGGTGACGTCGATGGCCATGCGCTCACGCTACCGGCGGCCGCTACCGTGCCCCCCATGAGGAGCGACCCCCCGTCGGCCACGGCGGCCGACCCCCGCGCCGCTGACGCGTCGGCCACCGACGCCCGCGGCGCGACGACCGACCTGGCCCCCACGGACCCGGTCGGCATCGAGGTCGCGGCGGTCACCCCGTGGCTGGAGGCGAACGTGGCGGGAGCCAGGGGCCCGTTCTCCTTCGAGCTCATCGCCGGTGGCCACTCCAACCTCACCTACCGCGTCGTCGGTGCGGACGGACACCCGCTGGTGCTGCGCCGGCCACCGCTCGGGCACCTCCTGGCGTCCGCGCACGACATGGGCCGGGAGCATCGGATCATCGCGGCGCTCGCCGACACGCCGGTGCCGGTGGCCCCGGCCCGCGGCTACTGCGACGATGTGTCGGTCAACGGCGCGCCCTTCTACGTCATGGACTTCGTCGACGGCCATGTCATCCGCGACCGCGAGGCAGCCGAGGCCGAGCTGTCCGAACCGGCCCGCCGCCGGGCCGGCGAGAGCCTCGTCGACACCCTCGCCGCCATCC
>JBKPRL010000129.1:0-13584 GCA_046734535.1 bacterium
CCCCGCGCACGTACGAGCTGGTCGGCCGCATGGCCCTCGGCCAGTCCACCGACATCGCCCAGCTCTGACCCGGAGGCAAAATGGAGCTCTACGAAGCGCTGATGACGACCCGGTCGATGCGCCGCCTGACCGACGAGCCGCCGGTCACCGACGCGGAGATCGAGCACTGCCTGCGGGCCGCCGCGCAGGCGCCGTCGGGGGGGAACGTCCAGCCCTACCACTTCGTCGTCATCACCAACGTGGAGGCCCGCGCCGTGATGGCCGACCTCTACCTGCGGGGCTGGCGGCGCTACCGCCCGGCCCTCGTGGCCGCCCTACCGCCCTTCCCCAGCCCGGAGGCCGAGGGCTCCTTCCGTCGTGGTCTGGCGCTGAGCGAGCACCTGGCCGAGCACCTCGCGGACACCCCGAGCGTCCTGTTCTGCCTGGCCTCGTACGAGAACACCCTGACCGACGACGCCGGTCCGCTCGACATCGGGACCCTGCACGCGTCGATCTTCCCCGCCGTCCAGAGCTTCATGCTGGCCGCGCGGGGCCTGGGTCTCGGCACCACGCTCACCACAGTCTTCCGGGTCCACAACGACGACGTCCGCGACGCGTTCGGCCTACCGTCCCACCTCGATCCGGTGGCGTTGGTGCCGATCGGTCACCCCCGGGGCCGCTTCGGCGTGGCCCCCCGCAAGCCCATCGAGAAGATCACCCACTGGAACCGCTACGGCGTCCGGCGCCCGTTCGTGACCGCGCCGTGGACGACGCCCGCGTGACCGCGGTCGGAGTCAGGAGTCAGGAGCGGCGGAGGAGCTCCTCAGCGATCTGGATGGCGTTGAGGGCGGCGCCCTTGCGCAGGTTGTCGTTGGCCACGAACAGGGCGAGGCCCCGACCGTCGGCCACCGACGCGTCCTGGCGGATGCGCCCGACGTAGGCCGGATCCTGCCCCGCGGCCTCGAGCGGCGTCGGCACGTCGGTCACGACGACGCCCGGCGCGGCGGCCAGCGCCTCCGTCGCCTCGGCGACCGAGATCGGGCGGACGAACTCCAGGTTGAGTGACAGCGAGTGCCCCGTGAAGACCGGCACCCGCACGCACGTCCCCGAGACGAGGAGGTCGGGGATGCCCAGGATCTTCCGGCTCTCGTTGCGGAGCTTCTGCTCTTCGTCGGTCTCCCCGGTGCCGTCGTCCTGGACCCTGCCGGCCAGCGGCAGCACGTTGAAGGCGATCGGCCGAGCGAACTTGACCGGCGCCGGGAAGTCCACCGCGGCGCCGTCGAAGGTGAGCGCGACGGCCCCGTCGACCACCTTCCGGGCCTGTTCGTCGAGCTCCTCGACCCCCGCGCCGCCGGCGCCGGAGACGGCCTGGTAGGTGCTGGCCACCATGCGGCGCAGGCCGGCCACGTCGTGCAACGGCTTCAGCACCGGCATGGCTGCCATCGTCGTGCAGTTCGGGTTCGCGACGATGCCCTTGGGTATCGAGTCGAGCAGGTGCGCGTTGACCTCCGAGACGACGAGCGGCACGTCCGGATCCATGCGCCACGCCGAGGAGTTGTCGACGACGACGGCGCCCGCGGCGGCAAAGCGAGGTGCCAGCTCGCGCGACGAGGCCGCGCCGGCGGAGAACAACGCCAGCTCGAGGCCGGTGAGGTCGGCAGTGGCCGCGTCCTCCACCACGACCTCCGCGCCCTTCCACGGCAGCGTCCGGCCGGCCGACCGGGCCGAGGCGAAGTAGCGGATCTCCGCGACCGGGAAGCTCCGCTCGTCCAACAGGGCTCGCATCACGCCACCGACCTGGCCGGTCGCGCCAACCACACCTACACGCATGTCCGGCCACGCTACCGGCGGCCACCCGAGCACCCGGGTCGGGTTTCGGCTACCGGCGTTCGGGCAGCGGAGCCGAGTAGGACTGGCCCGAGTCCAGGCCGAAGGCGGTGTGCAGTGCGCGCAGCGCCCGCTCCATGCCGTCGGCCGCCATCACGACCGAGATGCGGATGGTCGAGGTCGAGATCATCTCGATGTTGATCCCTTCGTCCGCCAGGACGCGGAACATCTTGGCGGCGATGCCAGGGGAGGTCTTCATGCCGGCGCCGACGATCGAGACCTTGGCGATGTCGCCCTCGTGGCTCACGCCGCCGGCACCGATCTGGGCCGCCACGTCGCTCACGACCTTCTCGGCCACGCCCATGTCCGCCTTGGGGACGGTGAAGGAGATGTCGGTCATCCCGTCCTTGGAGGTGTTCTGCACGATCATGTCGACGTTGACGTTCGACGCCGCCAGCGGTTCGAACAGCGCGGCCGAGACACCCGGGCGGTCCGGGACGGCGCTCACCGTCACCTTGGACTCCGACACGTCGTGCACGACGGCGGAGATGATGGGGTCTTCCACGCTCGGCTCCTCGTTGGTGACCCACGTCCCCGGCTCCCAGGTGAAGCTGGAGCGGACGTGGAGGGCGACGTTGTGGTTGCGGGCGAACTCCACCGAGCGCAGTGCCAGGACTCGACCGCCGGCCGCCGCGATCTCGAGCATCTCGTCGAAGTGGACCCGGTTCAGCTTGCGGGCCTGGGGCACCAGCCGGGGGTCCGAGGAGAACACGCCGGTGACATCGGTGTAGATCTCACAGCTGGCGGCCTGGAACGCGGCTGCGAGGGCGACGGCGGTGAGGTCGGAGGCACCCCGGCCGAGGGTGGTGATCTCCTTGTCCGTCGACACGCCCTGGAAGCCGGCGACGACGCAGACCTTGCCATCGGCCAGTGCGGCGCGGACCCGATCGCCGCGCACCTCGAGGATCTTGGCCTTGCCGTGGACGTTGTCGGTGATGATCCCGACCTGGCTGCCGGTGAACGACACCGCATCCACGCCGAGGTCGGCGAGGGCCATGCACAACAGCGCCATGGTCTTGCGCTCGCCGATGGTCAGAAGCATGTCCATCTCCCGGCCGGGCAGCGTGGCCGAGACGGCGTTGGCGAGGGCGATGAGGTTGTCGGTCTCCTTGCCCATCGCCGACACCACGACCACCAGGTCGTACCCCTGGTGCTTCGTGAACGCCGCGTGCTCGGCCACGGCCTTGATCCGATCGGCGTCGGCCACCGAGGTGCCGCCGAACTTCTGGACGATCAGGGCCACGGGTGCCACACGGTAGCGAGGCCGACCCGGCCGATCACCCTGATACAGCCGGGCCCCTCAGCCTGGAGGGGCGACTGCCGGGCCGGTCGTCCCGGTCGATAGCCTGCCGCCTCCGTGGGCACCGACAAGAGGGAACGACAGAAGGCGAACCGCCAGGCCCGACTGGCCGAGCTGGAGCGCCAGCAACGTCGGAGCACCGCCCGCAAGAAGTACATCCGGATCGGCATCATCGTCGTCATCGCGCTGGCAGCCGCCTTCGGCCTGTCCCGGCTGATCGGACGGGACACCTCGGTCTCGACGACGGACACCACGGCGCCGGCGGACAGCGCCGCCACCACGGTCCCGCCCAGCACCGTTCCCGGCACGGCCCTCACCGGCGAGACGCCGTGCCCGCCGGCCGAAGGCGCCCCCACACGCGCCTCGACGTTCGAGAACCCGCCCCCGACGTGCATCGACCAGAACAAGACCTACACCGCCCTCGTGGAGACCACTGCCGGCAACTTCACCATCACGCTCGACCCCAAGACGGCGCCCCACACGGTCAACAACTTCGTCGTGCTGTCCCGCTACCACTTCTACGACGGGACGCCGTTCCACCGCATCGTGCCCGGCTTCGTGGTCCAGGGCGGCGACCCGACGGGCACCGGCGGCGGCGGGCCCGGCTACGCCTTCGCCGACGAGCTGCCGACCTCGAAGGAGGAGTACAAGGCAGGCTCGGTGGCGATGGCCAACTCCGGCCCTGACACCAACGGCAGCCAGTTCTTCGTCGTGCTCGATCCCTCGGGGCTCGATGGTCCCAAGTACTCCATCTTCGGCCAGGTGACGGACGGCTTCGACACCACGGTCAAGGCCTTGGAGGCGGCCGGGCAGGCTGGACAGACCCCGATCATCAACAAGGTCACCATCACCGAGTCGTAGCCCGGTCAGCTCGGACGCCGTTGCCCACCGAATCGGCACCGAATCGGTGGGGACGCGCCCGCCGGCCGAAGTCTGCACGCAACGCGCCATGAATGGCGCGTTTTCGTCACACTTCCCCGCGGCGCCGGCTACTGACCGGGAGGCAAGGCTTCCAGCCCGACCTCGGCGCCCGCCAGGTGGACGACGGCCTGGCCGATGGCCTCCCATCCAGTAGCCGACCGCAGCACGGCCGCACCCGTGGCCAGGGTGACGACCGGAAACGCGAGGCCCAGTCCGAGCGTGCGGTGGAGGCGGTCATGCGACCAGCCCTCGGCGCCGGGAACGACGGCCATCGGTCGGGCCATGCCGAGGCCGAGCGTGAAGGCACCGCCGCGGGGGTCGGTCATCGGATCGCAGAGTGCCATGGCCGCGGGACCGGAGGCGGCGACGACGGCGCCGTCGGCGACGGCCGCGATCAGGGCGTCCCACAGCGGCGTGTCCTTGAGCACCGAGCGGAGGTGCATCGGGGAGTCGCCCACCAGGTAGGTGAACGGGCTCTCCCGGACAGCGGCGACGTGCTCGGGCGAGAAGGCATCCGGACGAGCGAGCACGGCCACGCCGCGGGCCGAGCCGCCGCGCGCCGCGAACCACGACTCGGCTCTGGTCACGGACCGCTCCGGGTGCTCGAAGGCGTCCGCGGTCGGCAGGACCAGCACCGACTCCGCGCCGGAGCGGGCGAGCAGCTCGCGATCGACGGTGTCGGTCGCGTCGAAGTCGCCACCGCCGATCAACGCCAGCGTCCCGGTCACCAGTCTCCCTTCACCCTGCGAGCGCCGCCGGCTCGTTGCTGCCGTGCCACCCCCGCCACGCAGGACCGTAGCGGGAGGGTGAGCGTCGTCAGGCCGAAGCGCTCGAGGCCGAGGATGATGAACCCGGAGTGACGGACCGCGCCCGGCAGATCGCGGCCGGGCACGAAGCCGTCGACCATGACGCGCCAGAGCGGCCGGCTCAGCTCGGTGGCGACGCCGGCCGGGCGGCGAGGGCTGTGGTCGAGGAAGAGCAGCCGGCCGTCAGGTACCAGCCGCTGCCGCAGCGCCGCCAGCTCCCGATCGAGATCGGAGAGTGCGCTCAACGTGAACGTGGCGACGACCGTGTCGTACCCGGTCCCGGCGTCGGCGGCCGCCCGGACGTCGACCGGCAGCCCGCGGCGGGCCGCGGTGCGGCGCAGGCGGGCTCGACTCGCACCGTCGGCGCCAACCACGACGACCTCGCTCACCTGGTCCGCCCGGTAGTGCTCGAGGTTCACCCCGCCCGCGCCGCCGAGCTCCAGCACCCGGCCCCGCGCCCGCTGCAGCAGGCGCTGGCGACGCGGGCGCAGCTGCGACTGGTCGAGCGGCGTCATCACCTGCTCGATCGGCGCGGAGTACGTCACCGCGGGCACGGATCCGGACGCTACAGAAGTGCCCGGGACCGGGCCGCCCACCCGGTCCCGGCCATCTCGCGGGCCGGCTCGGCCGGATCGGCCGGCGAGCCGGTCGGGCTAGTCGACCTCGACCAGGAGCGACGACTCGAGGTGCGTCAGCAAGGCGTTCGACACGCCGAGCGACACGACGTAGCTGCGTACCGAGCCGTGGCGCTCACTCAGCGCCGCCAACAGGCGGGCCATCGCCTCGGGCTCGGCGGCGAGGTGGCTGGACGGCGCGTGGTCCCAGGCGGCGGCCAGCTCCGGGCTGTGGGCCGTGGCCCACTCGCGCATCCGGACCATGGCGCTGCGGGACAGGCCGTAGTCCTCCGTCACGACGTCGTGGGGCACGCCGAGGGCGGACAGGATCAGCGCGGCCAGGATGCCGGTGCGGTCCTTGCCCGCCGCGCAGTGGAAGACCGCTGGCAGCGCGCCCGGCAGGCCGAGCAGGTGGAAGGCCTTCGCGAACAGCGGCTCGCCGTAGGCCAGCAGGGACTCGTACTGGTGGAACAGGAACTCCGCCGGATCCAACTCGTCACCGACGTTGGGATCCCAGGTGACGTCGATGACCGGCAGGTGGTGGAAGGTCACCGGGTAGGCGTCCACGGGGAACGTGCCGCGCTCGTCGAGCTCCCTGTCCGTACGAAGGTCCAGCACGGTGTGCAGCCCGAGGGCGCGGAGCGCCTCGAGGTCGGCGACGGTCAGGCGGTGCAGCCCATCAGCGCGGTAGAGCGTCTGCCAGCGGGTCACCCGCCCGTCGGCGGTGGTGTAGCCGCCGAGGTCACGGAAGTTGTGGACGGCTTCGAGGGCGACGAGTCGGTCAGGCAGGCGGTCGGGGGCGATGGTGGGCACGACATTCAGGGTATCGACGGAAGGTTTCGGCCCGATGGCCCGCAGGTGACCGTGGGCACCGACCAGGTGGTCATCGGTCACGCGGCCACGCGCGGTCTTGTGTCGGCGACTTCCCGGCGAACCCTACCGACCGGTAACATCCGGTCATGGCAGGGACCGTCATCAAGCGGGTGGGCATCCTGGGCTCGGGGATCATGGGCGCGGGCTTGGCGGAGGTGGCGGCCAAGGCGGGCTGCGAGGTCATCGTCCGATCCCGACAACGGGCCACCGCCGACGCCCTTCTGGCCGGACTCGGCCGGAGCTTGGACCGCCAGGTGGAGAAGGGCAAGCTGGACGACGGCACTCGCGCCGAGATCCTCAGCCGGGTCGTCGCCACCGACCACCTCCGTGCCCTCGTCGAGTGCGACCTGGTCATCGAGTCGGTCGTCGAGGACCTCCCGGTCAAGAAGGCACTGTTCGCCGAGCTCGAGCAGGTGGTGCAGCCCGACGCCATCTTCGCCAGCAACACCTCGACGTTCCCGATCATCGAGCTGGCGGTGCAGACCGATCGGCCCGACCGGGTCTGCGGGCTCCACTTCTTCAACCCGGCGCCGTTGATGCGCCTCGTGGAGATCGTGCGCCCGCTCACCGCCAGCGACGACACCCTCGATGCCCTGCGCACCTTCGTCATGAGCTGCGACAAGGAGCCGGTCGTGGTCGCCGACCGGGCCGGCTTCGTCGTCAACGCCCTGCTCTTCCCCTACCTCAACAACGCGGTGCGGATGCTGGAGAGCGGCACGGCGTCCATGGAGGACATCGACGCCGCGATGCGGGGTGGGTGCAACTTCCCGATGGGACCCTTCGCGCTGCTCGACCTGGTCGGCCTCGACACGTCGCTGTCGATCCTCGACGCGCTCTACGCCGAGTTCCGCGACCCGAACTACGCCGCCGTGCCGACCCTGCGCCGCATGGTGGCCGCCGGGTACTTGGGCCGGAAGTCCGGGCAGGGCTTCTACCGCTACGGCTGACGGCCGTGCGCCGCTGACCAGGGGACCCGGCCCGGACGACCCACACTGGGAGCATGGAGATCGCGGGGATCGCAGCCTGGGAGCGCCCCCCGGTCGAGCCCCCGGCGACGCCGTGGAGCTTTCCGGACCCCCTCACGGCCGGTCGTGACGACCTGGTCGCGGTGGGCGGCGACCTCCAGCCGGGCACCATCCTCGGCGCCTACCGCCGCGGCCTGTTCCCGATGAACGTGAACCGCCGCCACCTCGGCTGGTGGTCGCCGGTGGAGCGGGGGATCATCCCCCTCGACGGGTTCGCGCCGTCGCGGTCGCTGCGCCGCAGCCGCCGCCGGTACCGCCTCACCGTCGATCACGACTTCCGCCGGGTCATCGTCGCCTGCGCCGACCCCCGGCGCCCGCACGGCTGGATCACGCCGGCCATCATCGAGGCGTACTGCCAGCTGCACGACCTGGGCTGGGCCCACAGCGTGGAGGCATGGACCGACGAGGGGCGCCTCGCGGGCGGGCTCTACGGCCTGCGCATCGCCGGCCTTTTCGCCGGCGAGTCGATGGTCCACTTCGAACGGGACGGTTCGAAGGTGGCCCTGCTCGGCCTGGTCGACCTGCTCCGCTACTCCGGGGCCACGCTCCTCGACGTGCAGTGGGCGACGCCCCACCTCCGCAGCCTGGGCGCCATCGCCGTCGATCGCCGGGAGTACCTCGCGCGGCTCGGCGAAGCCCTCGCCCAGCCGGTGGGGTGACCAGCACGTCCGGTCACCCCCACGGCCCCGGGGGAGGTCATGTACACCTTCGTGGGGTGGGCCGGCGCCACCGGGGGAGGTGACGCCTGGCGAGCACCCCACGACGTGCTGCGGACAGTAGTTCCGAACGCAACGAGTTGCCCAGCGGATATCCGCGCCGGAGCACCCGCCTCGTCCCGTGCCGTCCGATCCGAGCCCGATGGTGGGCGCCTAGCCACGGAGCGCGCGACCTGGCCAGACTGGGACCATGGCTGACGCGCCGTGGCTGATGCGGACCTACTCCGGGCACTCCACGGCCGCGGCGTCGAACGCGCTGTACCGGACCAACCTGGCCAAGGGCCAGACCGGTCTGTCGATCGCCTTCGACCTCCCCACCCAGACCGGGTACGACCCCGACCACCCGCTGGCCCGCGGCGAGGTCGGGAAGGTCGGGGTCCCCGTGGCGCACCTGGGCCACATGCGGACCTTGCTCGACGGCATCCCGCCGGGGGCCATGAACACGTCCATGACGATCAACGCCACGGCGGCGTGGCTGCTCGGGCTGTACGTCGCCGTCGCCGAGGAGCACGGCGTCGCCTCGACCGCGCTGCGCGGGACGACGCAGAACGACATCGTCAAGGAATACCTCTCCCGCGGGACCTACATCTTCCCGCCCGAACCCAGCCGGCGGCTGATCGTCGACACCATCGCGTGGTGCAGCGCCCACGCTCCGCAGTGGAACCCGATCAACGTCTGCTCGTACCACCTCCAGGAGGCCGGGGCGACGCCTGTGCAGGAGATCGCCTACGCGCTGGCTGACGCCATCGGCGTGCTCGATGCCGTCCGCGACTCCGGTCAGGTCCCGCCCGAGCGCTTCCCGAACGTCGTCGGCTCCATCTCGTTCTTCGTGAACGCGGGCATCCGGTTCATCGAGGAGATCGGCAAGCTGCGGGCGCTGGCCGAGCTGTGGGACCACATCACCCGCGAGCGCTACGGGGTCGAGGATCCCCGGCTCCGCCGCCTCCGCTACGGCGTGCAGGTCAACTCGCTCGGGCTGACCGAGGCGCAGCCGGAGAACAACGTCCAGCGCATCGTCCTCGAGATGCTGGCCGTCACCCTCTCCAAGCGGGCCAGGGCCCGCAGCGTCCAGCTGCCGGCATGGAACGAAGCGCTCGGTCTGCCGACTCCATGGGACCAGCAGTGGTCATTGCGGATGCAACAGGTCCTGGCCTTCGAGACGGACCTGCTCGAGTACGAGGACATCTTCGATGGGAGCCACGTCATGGAGGCCCGGACGGCGGAGCTGCGGGACGAGGCGGCCACCGAGCTGGAGGACGTGCTGTCCCTGGGCGGCGCCTTCGAGGCCGTCGAGGAGCTCAAGGGCCGGCTGGTCCGGTCGATGGCGGAGCGCACGCGACGCATCGAGTCCGGTGAGCAGGTGGTGGTCGGTGTCAACCGCTTCACGGAGACCACCGACTCACCGCTGGGTGGGGCCGAGTCGATCGTCAAGGTCGATCCCGCGGTCGAGGCGGAGATGGTGGAGGACGTCGAGCAGTGGCGAGCGGGACGTGACGCGTCCGCGGTCGGGCACGCGCTCGACGCGCTGCGGGCGGCCGCGTCCGGGACCGAGAACCTCCTGCCGGCCACCATCGCCCTCGGTCACGCCGGGGGCACGACCGGCGAGTGGGCCGGCGCGCTCCGCGAGGTCTTCGGCGAGTTCCGGGCCCCCACCGGCGTGCGGGCCGCGACCGGAGGCCGGTCGGACGAGCTGGCCGCCGTCGCCATCAGGGTGAAGGGTCTGCCCGGCGGACCACCCCGTCTCCTGGTGGCCAAGCCCGGCCTGGACGGGCACTCGAACGGCGCCGAGCAGATCGCCGTCGCAGCCCGCGACGCGGGCATGGAGGTCGTCTACTCGGGCATCCGCCTCACACCGGAGCAGATCGCGGCCTCGGCCCGGGACGAGGACCCCGACGTGATCGGGCTCTCCGTCCTGTCGGGCAGCCATCGCCAGCTCGTGCCCGAGGTGCTCGACCGGTTGGCCGCCGAAGGGGTCGACGCGGTCGTCGTGGTCGGCGGGATCATCCCCGAGGAGGACCGGGACGAGCTGCTCGCCGCCGGCGTGCGCGCTGTCTACACGCCCAAGGACTTCGCGCTCGGCCGGATCATGGACGAGATCACCGGATTCACCGAGGAGCGGCGCGCCCGGGTCTGAGGCCGACGGCCAGCGGCCCGGTGCCGCCGGAGCTGCTCAGGGCGCCGCGGTCGTCGTCTCGGCCGGGGCGGGAGCGGCCGGGGGCACCGTGAGGCGCTGGCCGGCCTGGATCTTGTTCGGGTCGGCGATGCCGTTGGCTGCCGCCAGGTCGGGGAGGGCGATGCCCAGCTTGTGAGCTATGCCCTGCAGGGTGTCGCCCTGCTGCACGTCGTAGAACGGGGCCCGCGTCGTGGTCGGCGCGAGTGTGGTCGTCACCGACGGCAGGGGCGGCAGGGGCGTCTCCCGACTGGGCGTGGCCGGACCCGAGCCACACCCGGCAGCGACGAACAGGCACGGCACGGCGAGCAGGGGCGGTGCCGTCCACCTCGTCCAGGTCGGACCGGTCCCCCGGGCTGCCATCCGTCCTCCAGCCGTCTGCGCTGCGCCTCGCCCGCAGCGTACCTGGCGGCCCCCGAACATCCGGGGCGCCGGCGGCCCCGCGTAGGGTGCCCCGGATGACGAGGACGGAGCCCGACGCCTCCCCCGCCCCGCCGATCACCTTCCCCGGAGCCGTGGAGCCCGATCGCCAGCGGAGGGTGGACGCGGCCGGCGTGGGCATCGCCACGTACGAGTGGGGTCCGGACGAGGGTCCGCCGCTGTTCGTGGCCCACGGCGGGTTCGACTTCGCCCGCACGTTCGACGTCTTCGCTCCCCTGCTGGCTGCCGCTGGATGGCGGGTGGTCGCCTGGGATCAGCGCGGCCACGGCGACAGCGACCACACGGCCCTCTACTCCTGGGACGCGGACCTGCGCGACGCCATCGCAGTCATGACCAGCGTCACCGGGCGCGCCGTGCCGGTGATCGGCCACTCCAAGGGCGGCGGCCTGATGACGCAGCTGGCCGACTGCCAGCCCCACCGCGTCAGCCACCTGGTCAACCTGGACGGCCTGCCATCCCGGGGGCCGGTGCCGGACGTCGCCAACCACGACCGCACGAAGATGCTGGCCGCCGAGCTGGGCTCGTGGCTGGACCACCGTCGCGGGGCCGGCACCGTGCAACGCAAGCCGGGAACCATCGACGAGCTGGCCCGCCGCCGCGGTCGCATGAACCCCCGCCTGCCCATCGAGTGGCTCCGCTACCTGGTGACGCTCGGGGCCCGGGAGGACCACGACGGCTGGCGCTGGAAGATCGACCCGTCGTTGCGCTTCGGCGGCTTCGGCCCGTGGCGGCCCGAGTGGTCGCTCCAGCGCATGCCCGGGCTGGGGATGCCGTTCCTCGCCGTGCTCGGCCTGGTGGTCGAGGACATGGGCTGGGGCACCCGACCCGACGACGTGGTGCCGTACCTTCCGCGCGGGGCGCGGTTCGAGGTGCTCCCCGACGCGGGTCACTTCGTCCACATCGAGCAGCCCGAACGGATCGCCGACCTCGTGCTCGACTTCATCGGGCGGCCGGGATGACGGCGACGACCCTGCACCACGGCAGCGTCACCCTCGCGCTCTATCCCCTGCAGGACCGCGGCGACGGCGAAGGTCGGCGCCTCCTCCTCCTGCACGGTCTGGGCGAGCGGACGCCTTCGACGGTGCCGGCGTGGGCCGCCGGCTGGCCGGGGCCCGTGTGGGGACTCGACTTCACCGGCCACGGCGCCTCCACGATCCCGCTCGGCGGCGGGTACACCGCCGAGATGCTCATGGCCGACGCCGACCTCGCGCTGGCCGAGCTCGGCTCGGCGACCGTCGCCGGCCGCGGGCTCGGCGCCTACATCGCCCTGCTCATCGCCGGGGCCCGACCGACGCTGGTGGAGGGCGCGGTCCTCGACGACGGACCGGGCCTGGCCGGGGGCGGGCCCTACCCGGGCACGACCGTCATCCTCTCCGACCTCGTCGTCGACCGCGCCGCCCCCGACGGGTGGGCCCTGTCCGAGCTGGCCCGGGACGTCCGGCCGCCGGACTACGCCACGAGCTTCGCCCGGCAGGCCACCCAGCTGTCGGGGCTGGAGTGGCCCGTGGCGGTGTGCGCCCGATCGCGGCCGCCGTGGCTCGAGGCGGTGGCGGCCGAGCCCGGCGTCCTCGACACCCCGCTGGAGGAGGCCCTCCGGCGCTACGCGGCCCGCGCCTGACCCGTCTGGCGGATCACGCGGGCCCGGTTGTAGCGGAGGACGACCACGCACGGGACGTTGGCCACCACGGCGAAGCCCACCATGGCCGCGAACAGGCCAGGCGGGTTCCAGAGGGCGAACACGGGCGTGGCCGCCAGGATGAGCCAGTGGGTCCGCTCGGCGCGGCGGCACTCCGAGAGGAAGCGAGGCAGACCGGCTTCCCCACCGGGCGGGAGGTGGCGCTTGGACCGCCCGCCGAAGGCCGCGCCGGCCTCCGGCAGCCAGCCCTTCCAGGTCTTGACCAGGAGCCGGCGCTGGTACCAGGAGCCGCCCGCCTCGAAGGGCCGGAGGCGCAGCAGCGCTCCGTCGACGGCGGCCGCCGGGCCGCGGGCCGCCGTCCAGCGGCCGGTCCACCAGCCGGCCAGGACGCTGTAGGCCGCCCACGCCGCGGCGTCCAGGACCACGACCCAGGGCCACGGCAGGCGGACGACCATGGGCCGCCGACCGTAGTCCCCGGCCCCGGCGGCCCCACCCTCGCTACCGTGACGGCGTGCCCCCCACCAGGACCGTCGTCATCCGCCACGGCCAGTCGACCTGGAACGCCAGCGGCCGCTGGCAGGGGCACGCCAACGCGCCCCTGACCCCCCTCGGTCGAGCCCAGGCCGCGGCCGCCGTCGCAGGCCTGCCCCCGGTCGAGGCCATCTGGTCCAGCGACCTGGCCCGGGCCCAGGCCACGGCCGAGATCATCGGCGAGGTGCTCGAGCTTCCCGTCCGGGTCGACGCCCGCTTCCGCGAGCGGGACGCCGGCGACTGGACCGGCCTCACGCGCGACGAGATCGAGGCCGGCTGGCCCCGCTACCTCGCCGACCACCGCCGGCCGGGTGGCTTCGAGCACGACCGGGACGTCCTGGCCCGGATCATCGACGGCCTGGTCGACGTGCACGGCGCCCATCCGGGCGAGACTGTGCTGATCGTGTCCCATGGTGGCGTGCTGCGGGCGCTGGAGCGCCATTGCCACGACGTCGACCGCGCCTTCCCCAACGTCGGTGGCCGGATCTTCGAGCTCGACGGCGCGGCCGGCGACCTGGCGATCACCGCCGGACCGCGACTGTTCCTGCTCGACGACGGCCAGGCCACCTACACCTCCGCGCCATGATCGGACGGCTCCGCTGATGGTCGGCCTGCGCCGCCGCCCGCCGCCAGGTTCGATCCCCCTCCCGCTGCCGGGCCTCGCTCCGCCGCCCGCGGACGACGC
>JBKPRL010000130.1:0-7868 GCA_046734535.1 bacterium
GGCGTAGGAGAGCCGCTGCCAGGGCGGCGTGAAGTCGACCGTGTGCTCGCCGTACTGTAACTGCCGGCCGCCGCCCAGGGCGTCGACGCAGGCGACGATCAGCTCCTCGGTGAGGTCCATCATCGTGCGGTAGTCGCCGTACGCCTGGTACAACTCCAGCATGGTGAATTCGGGGTTGTGCTTGCGGCTGATGCCCTCGTTGCGGAAGACGCGGCCGATCTCGAAGACGCGCTCCATCCCGCCGACGATCAGCCGCTTCAGGTGGAGCTCCAGCGCGATGCGTAGGTGGAGGTCGAGGTCCAGGGTGTTGTGGTGGGTGATGAACGGACGGGCGTGGGCGCCTCCGGCCTCGACGTGCAGGATGGGTGTCTCGACCTCGGTGAAGCCATGGCTGGCCAGCGTGCTCCGGAACGAGGCGACGAGGGCGTGGCGGACCTCGAAGACGCGTCGGGCCTCCTCGTTCACGATGAGGTCGGCGTAGCGCTGGCGGTAGCGGGTGTCGGTGTCGGTCAGGCCCTTCCACTTGTCGGGCAGCGGTCGCACGGCCTTCGCCAGCAGCTCGAAGCGCTCGACCCGGACCGAGAGCTCGCCCTTGCGGGTCGTCATCACGGTGCCCTCGGCCCCGACCCAGTCGCCGAGGTCGAGCGCGTCGAAGGCCTGGTGGCGGTCGTCGCCGAGCACGGCCCGGGAGACGAAGAGCTGCACCTCTCCGGTCCGGTCCCGCATCGTGGCGAAGGTCAGCTTGCCCTGCCGGCGGATGAGGAGGAGACGACCGGCGACGGCGACCCGCTCCTCCGTCTCGGTCCCGGGGGCCAGGTCGCCGTGCGCGGCCCGGAGTTCGCCGAGCGTCGTGCTGCGGTCGAAGCGGTAGGGGTAGGGGTTCGTGCCGGCGCGGCGTAGGGCGTCGAGCTTGGCGAGGCGCGCGGCCTTCTCGGCGGCCAGGCCAGTGGCCTCCTCGACGTCAGGGGCCTGGTCGGCCTGGTCGTCCTCCACGGGCCGGTCACGCTAGCCAGGCCCGGTGGCCAGACGGCAGCCCGTTGGGACCCGCCGTCCGGCGCCCTCGACCGCCGCAGACCATGACGATACCGTTACGGACCTTGCCTGCCTTCCCAAGCCTCCGCGCGGCGGCCGGCGTCCCCTTCGCCCGGTGGGGTGCCCTCGCGGCCGCGATCGTGCTCATCGGCACCGCGTGCGCCCCGCCCGATCCACCTCCGGTCCTGACCGGGAACCCCGGACCGGTCACTGCGCGCATCACCGTCTCCCAGTCGCGCAACCTCGACGCCGCCGTGCAGGCCGCGGCCTTCGCGGCCGCGGCTGACGTCGGCGCCGGTGCCGCGCTGCTCCACGGCGGCACCCTCGGCCTGACCGCCCTCGGCCGCAACGGCGGGTGGTACGTCCTGCCGCCGCCCGGCGCCCAGTACCCGGAGGCCGCGGCCGCGGTGGACCCGGGCTCGGCCACCGAGCTGTACGGCAAGCCCGTCGGCCGGGTGCTGGCGGACGGTCAGGTGGTCCTCAGCACGACGTCGGCTGGCCTGTTCGGGGCCGCGGCCGGCGACGTCGTCCAGGTGCGGCGATGGGACAACGGCGGCGTCGCCGAGCTCGTCGTCGGCGCGGTGATGGACGACGCCAAGCTGCCGGCCGAGCTGGTGATGTCGACCGCGTCCGCCGGGAGCATCGGCTTCGTGCGCCCGACCAGCGTCCAGATCTACGGGTACAAGTCCGACCAGGCGGTGATGAACGCGCTCGCCGCGCACGGCTTGGCGCGCTCCGACGTCCGCATCGGTCACCCGGGCCGCGGGAGCACCACGCCGGACGAGACGCTCGACCTGGCCACGACCAAGGCGAAGCTCGGGCAGTTCTGGTACATCCCCCGCGGCGACGGGAACGTCACCATCGACCCGGCGTGGCAACAGGCGAACCTGGTGCGCACGGCGTTCGCCGGCATCCCGATCGTGGCCACGTGCCACCGCACGATCGTGCCCGCCATCCAGGGCGCGCTCAACGAGATCGCCGCGGCGGGGCTGGCCGGCGCCATCGACGTCACGAACACCAACCGCTACGGCGGCTGCTTCGCGCCGCGTGAGGTCAGGTCCGACGGCGGGACGACGGGCGGCAACCTGTCCCGGCACACGTGGGGCATGGCGCTCGACATGAACACCGCCACCAACCCCATGGGTGGCGTGCCGACCATGGACTGCCGCGTGGTGTGGATCTTCCGCAAGTGGGGGTTCGCATGGGGTGGCAACTTCACGACCCCCGACGGCATGCACTTCGAATGGGTCGGTGAGGACCGCAGCCAGATCAGCTACCCGTCGACGTACTGCCCGAACCCGGTGGCTGCCGCGGCGGGCGCCCGGGCCCAGTCCGAGCAGACGCCGAGGACCCCGTCGATGCAGGAGCCGAGCGAGGGCGAGTAGCCCGGGGCCACGGCAGTAGCCTGCGGCCGTGAGCGTGCGGCTCGTCATCATCGGCGCAGGGCCGGCCGGCAACACCGCGGCCACCCATGCGGCCCGGCAGGGTGCCCACGTCACGATGATCGAGCGCGACATCGTCGGTGGTGCCGCGCACCTGTGGGACTGCATCCCGTCGAAGACGATGATCGCCACGGGCGGAGCCATGAGCTTCGCCCAGCGCCTCGGCGGGATGGGCCTCGAGACCGTCACCGCCGAGGTCGACCCGGCCGGGCTCAAGGACCGGGTGGACGGCATCGTCGACCAGCTCAACCGCTCGATCAGCCGCCTGTTGGAGAGCCAGCGGGTGCGGCTCCTGCAGGGCTCGGCCCGCTTCCTGGGTCCGCACGAGGTCGAGGTCACCACCGTCGACGGCACGGAGGTACTGCCGGCCGACGCCGTTCTCATCTCCACCGGCTCGCGCCCGCGGATACCCGCCTTCTGCCAACCCGATGGCGATCGCGTGCTGACCACCCGGGATTGCTATCCGCCCAAGGTGATCCCCCGGCACGCCGTGATCATCGGGTCAGGGGTGACCGGCGTGGAGTTCGTCCACATGTTCGCCTCGCTCGGATCCAAGGTGACCCTCATCGTCTCCCGCCAGCAGGTGCTCCCGTCCAAGGACCCAGAGGTGGCGGCCGCGCTCGAGGTCAACTTCCTGGAACGCGGCGTGTCGCTGCTGAAGGGGGCACGGGCCGTCGCCATCGACCGCACCGAGGACGAAGTCACCGTGACGTGCGACGACGGACGGGTGGTCAAGGCCAGCCACGCCGTGCTGGCGATCGGGTCGGTGCCGAACAGCGCCGAGCTCGACGTCCACACCGCGGGCATCGAGCTGGACGCCGGTGGCTACGTGACCATCAACCACCACTGCCAGAGCAGCGTGCCCCACATCTACGCCGCCGGCGATGTGAGCGGGAAGCTGCCCTTGTCGTCGGTCGCGGCGATGCAAGGCCGCAAGGTGGCGGAGCACGTGATGGGCCTCCACACCATCGAGCACCGTCACCTCGACTACGACAAGGCCGCCTCCGCCATCTTCACCGAGCCGGAGATCGCTGACGTCGGCCTGGCCGAAGCCGAGGCGTTCGCGCTCGGGCGCAAGATCCGCGTGACGAAGGTGCCGTTCTCCGTGACCCCCAAGGCGCTCATCAACAACGACGCCCGCGGCTTCGTGAAGATCGTGTCGGATCCGATGACCGGCGTGGTCCTCGGCGGATCCATCGTCGGCCGGCACGCCGCCGAGCTGATCAGCGTGCTGGCCCTGGCGGTGACCGCAGGACTCAAGGTCAGCGACATCGTGGAGAGCCTCCTCGTCCATCCCTCGCTGTCGGAGGCGTTGGCCGAAGCCGCCGAGTGACACCACTCTCCGTGCGCCCCGACTGACCGGTGGTGAGCCGGAGGGCGCCGAGCGTGGCCGGCCGCTCGCGATTCTTCCCGGATCGGTTCCGTTCCGGCCCGGCGTCCTTATCGTGAGAACGCCAGGCGGCGGATCTGACGCGGAAGGAACAACCCACGTGAAGCGCAGGATCATCGCCGCCGTCGCGGCAGTCGTCGTCGTAGCCGGAACCCTGGGCCTCGTCGGTGCCCGTCCCGCCTCCGCCGCCTACGCCGCCAACGGTGAGCCGGTCTGGATCCCGCGCAACGCTGCGAACACCGCCGACCTGCAGCGGGCCGACAACCACGCGCTCGCGAAGATCGGCAACGTCGTCTACGTCGGGGGCGACTTCACCGAGCTGGCGCCCGAGCTCGGCGCGCCGGCTGTCCAGCAGGCCAACCTCGCGGCGGTCAACGCCACGACCGGCGTCCCCATCGCCTCGTTCGCCCCCCAGCTGGACGGCAAGGTCTACGCCATGGTGGCCTCGAGCGATGGCAGTGCGCTCTACGTCGGGGGCTCCTTCACCGGCGGCTTCGCCATCCTCGACCCGACCACCGGGCAGCCGAAGGGGACCCAGGTCACCAGTGACGGTGAGGTCCACGCGCTCTACCTCGACGGCGGCGCGCTGTACGTCGGCGGGCAGTTCCAGAAGTTCGGCGGTGTCAACAACCGCAAGATGATGGCGAAGCTCGCCACGGCGAGCCTGACCGTCGACCCTGCGTTCGCGCCCCAGTTCGTCGGCGGCATGGTCGACGCCATCGACATCTCGCCTGACCACACCCGCCTCTACGCCGGCGGCCGGTTCACGACGCTCAACACCGTCGCGGTGGGCAAGGTCGTGGCGCTGGACCAGACGAACGGTTCCCTCGACACCTCCTTCAACCCACCCTTCAACACGACCAAGCAGCCGGTCGAGGACATCGAAGCCCTCAACACGAAGGTCTTCGTCGCCTTCGGCGGCGGCTACAACCGCTTCGTCCAGTTCAACGCCGTCAGCGGCGCGCAGGAGTACGGCTCCTGCGGCGATGGCGACGTCCAAGAGGTCCACCTCGTCAACAACGGGAGCCTCCTGCTGGTCGGCGGCCACTTCGCGGGCAACCCGAAGAAGAACTGCACGCTCGACACCATCCCGACCGCTCGGATCGCCGAGTACCAGGTCAACGACACCGCGGGGTCGCTCCCGACCATCGTCAACCCGACCCCGTTCTCCAACGTGTACGCCAACGAGCTCGGGGTGTGGGAGTTCCTCGGTGACACGCTGGCCGACATCTGGGTCGCCGGCGACTTCCTCAAGGTGTCGTCCCGCAACACCGGTGGGCTGGCCCACTTCTTCGACGGGCAGACCTACACCGACGGCCAGAACCCCTCGACGCCGACCAACGTGCAGGTCAGCACGCCGACCCCGGGCGGCTTCACGGTCTCGTGGAGCGCGTCGACCGACAACAAGGGCGTGGCCGGCTACTACGTCGTCGTCGACGGCGTGCGCCGGGCGACCTCGCTCGGCACGTCGGCCGTCGTCGCGGGCCTGAACCCGGGCGTCACGTCGACCGTGCAGGTGCAGGCCTTCGACGTGAAGCTGAACCTCTCCGCGCTCTCTGCGGGCGTGCCGGGCACGACGCAGACCGACAGCGCGCCGCCTTCCGCCCCGACCAACCTCCGCGTGCTCAACGGCAGCACCTCGGAGCTGGTGCTCGGGTGGAACGCCGCCGTCGACAACGGCACCGTCACCGAGTACCAGGTCTATGCCGACGGGACGCTGCTCGGCACCACATCAGGGCTGTCGATGGCGCACAGCCACCTCACGGCCGGCAGCCAGCACACCTACCAGGTCACGGCCAAAGACGCCGGCGGCAACGTCTCCGCGCTGAGCGCGACGCTCTCCGCGCGGGCCTACTCGGTCGTGCTCCCAGCCGGTTCCGCGTGGAAGTACCGCGACCAGGGCGCGCTGCCGGACTTCACCTGGCGAGAGGCGGCCTACAACGACTCGGCCTGGGCGGGCGGGCACACGCCGCTGGGCTACGGCAAGCCGTACCTCGCGCCGGACGGCGTCATCGGCTGGGGTCCGAGCAACAGCAACCGCTACCTGACCTCCTACGCCCGTACGACGTTCACTCTGGCCGACCCGACCGGCATCACCGGCATGGCCCTCAAGATGCGAGCCACCGACGGGGCCGCAGTCTTCGTCAACGGACGCCTGGCCTACAACGACAACCTGCCGGCCGCCCTCGAGCCCGACCTCGGCGCGCTGACGGCGCGGGACACCGCCGCGCTCGACATCGTCCGCGAGTTCCGCGTGCCGGTCAGCGCGGGGATGCTCGTGGCGGGCACGAACGTCGTCGCCGTCGAGTTCCACAAGTACGCGCCCAACTCGTCGTACCTGGCCTTCGACACCGAGCTCTCGCTCGGCCTGACGTCGTCCAACGCTCCGCCGCCCGCTCCGCCGACCGGGGTCACGGCGACCGCGATCGCCGGCCCCAAGGTCCAGGTGGGCTGGGATGCCGTGGCCGGTGCCGCCAGCTACGTCGTGCTGCGCAACGGTACGCAGATCGGTAGCGCCCCCTCGCCCGGCTTCACCGACGACAGCCCGCCTTCGGGGACGGCGCTGTCCTACACCGTCCGGACGGTCGATGACCTCGGCCGCACCTCGTCCGACTCGACGGCGGCCACGCTCACCATCACCCCGCCCGCGGCGCCGGCCAACCTCGTGGCCACGCTCCTGAGCGGCCCGTCCGTGCAGCTCGCATGGGACGCCGTCTCCGGGGCGAGCAGCTACGTCGTCGTGCGGGGCGGCAACCCGCTGACCACCGTCACCACCCCGGGCTACACCGACCCGTCACCCGGGACCGGCACCGTGACCTACACGGTCCGCGCCGTGGACGGCATCGGTCAGCAGTCTGCCGACTCGACGCCGGCCTCGGTGACGATCAGCTCACCGCCCACGGACACGACCAAGCCGACCGTGCCCGGCAAGCCCGTCGTGGTGGCGGGGTCGGTCACCGACACGGCGGCCGGGTTCACCTGGGCGGCGTCGACCGACGACGTCGGCCTGACCGGGTACCGCATCTTCCGCGACGGCGTCGACGTGGGCACCTCAGCCACGACGTCGTTCACGGCGGCCGGCCTCGCGCCGAGCACCCTCTACAAGTTCCAGGTCGCGGCGTTCGACGCCGCGGGCAACCAGTCGGCCAAGAGCACCGGCCTCAAGCTCACGACGGCCGCGGCGAGCAGTGGCGGGGCGCTCAACACGTCGACCTCGTGGAGCTACTCGACCACCCGGGCCGATCCCGGTCCGACGTGGAAGGACCCCGGGTTCGTGGAGCCGGCGGGCTGGAAGTCCGGCGTGCCGCAGCTCGGCTTCGGCGACGGTGACGAGGCGACCCTCCTCGACCGCGGCGGCAGCACCAGCAGCACCGGGATCATCACCTGGTACTTCCGGACCACGTTCGACGTGCCGAACCCCGTCCCCGGCAACGGCCTGGCCGTCGGCCTGATCCGGGACGATGGCGCGGCCGTCTACGTCAACGGGGTCGAGGTGTTCCGCAACAACCTCCCGGCGGGCGCGCTGTCCTTCACGACGAAGGCGTCCGCCAGCCTCGGCGGGACGGACGAGAAGAACCCGATCACCTTCGCCATCCCGGCGAGCGCGCTCGTCCCGGGGACCAACGTCATCGCGGTCGAGCTGCACAACGCAGGTCCGCTCAACGGCGACGCCAGCTTCCAGCTGACCGCCGCGTTCAGCTGACCCTGGTTGCCCCGGCAGCATCGCCCCGCCCACCGTCGGCGCGGCTGCCGTCGTGCAGCCAGGCGACCACGTCGGGCGGGCCGAGCGCGGCCACGCGCTCGTGGTAGTGGGCCAGCTCCTCGGCGCCGAGCACCTCCGCGCCGGCGCCCGACGTCCCGCGACGGAAGAACGCGTCGCGGTCGATCATGATGCCGACCGGGTCGGGGGCGAGGAGCTGCGCCCGCGCCCGCATGTCGTCGAACGTGGCCGCACGCACGAGGACGGGCCACAGGCCCTCGGGCACGGTGACGCCGAGCCGGTC
>JBKPRL010000131.1:0-18854 GCA_046734535.1 bacterium
GCGCCGGACGGCTCGATCAGGAGCTGCGCCGGTCCCTCGATGTCCCCGCGAACCGTCGCATCGATGCGCTGCGCGGCCTCGACCTCGTCGAACCGGATCGTGAAGCGCACGACGTACGGGAGCGGTGGCTTGACGGCGCAGTGCCACTCCTCGCCCTGTGCCAGAGCCCGGGCGTCGAAGCTCCGGAGCCAGGGCCACCAGCGCGGGTAGTCGCCGACCGAGCTCAGCGCGGTCCAGAGGGCGGGCGGAGCGGCGTCGAACTCGAACCGCCGCTCCGATCGCACCTCCACGCGACCACGCTGCCATGCCGAGGCCCGACGGGCTGTCACACTGCGCACGTGGAGACGACGTTTGACGGCTGCGCCGCCGCGTTCGGAGAGGTCATCGACCGTTCGCGGCAGGAGCGTGACCGGGTGGGGCTCTTTGCCTGCATGTACGAGCGGGTCACGGCCGCTGTCCGCGGCCGCTGCGACGACGGTCGGTTCGCGGAGGCGGCACGGATGGAGCACTTCGTCTGCTCGTTCGCCCACCGCTACTTCGCCGCGCACGAGACCTGGCGGTCCGGCGGGTCGCCGACCCGATCGTGGGCGATCGCATTCGACGCGGCGCGGACGTGGCGGCCGGTCGTGGTGCAGCACCTGCTGCTGGGGATGAACGCGCACATCAACCTCGACCTCGGGATCACGACGGCGACGCTCGCCGGCAGTCCCGAGCGGTTGCCGGCCATGCGGTCGGACTTCAATGCCGTCAACGACGTGCTGGCGTCCATGGTCGACCTGTCCCAGGACGAGCTGGCCGCGGCGTCGCCATGGTTCGGCCTCGTCGATCACCTGGGTGCTCGCCACGACGAGGCGCTCATCTCCTTCAGCCTGCGCCGGGCTCGCGACCAGGCGTGGGCGCTGGCACAGCACTTGGTGACGTTGCCCGAAGCGGCGTGGCCAGCAGAGATCGCCCGGGTCGACGGTGGGGTGGCGGGCGTCGCACAGCGCATCCTCCACCCCGGTTTCGTCCTCGCCGGAGGACTCATCCTCGTGCGGCTCCGCGAGCCGTGGACCGCGGAGCGGGCCCTGGACGCGGTCGAGCGCAGCGGCGTCGGCGCGCCCTAGCGTCTCTGGCATGGCCCGCAGCGAAGAGGTCGTCGTCGAGGTCGCCGATCGCGAGGTACGGCTGACGAGCCCGGGAAAGATCTTCTTCACCGGCCGGTCGGACACCAAGCTCGACCTGGTTCGCTACTACCAGTCGGTCGAGCAGCCCTTCATGGACGTGGCCCGCGGGCGTCCCGCCCTCATGCAGCGCTTCCCCGACGGCGCGGCAGGCAAGTCGTTCTTCCAGAAGCGGGTGCCGGCGGGCGCGCCGCCGTGGCTGCAGACGACGATGGTGACCACCCCCAACGGCACGACCTCCAACGCCCTGGTGCTGGCCGACATGGCGCACGTGGTCTGGGCGGTCAACCTCGGCTGTCTCGGCTTCCACGTCTGGCCGACGCATTGGGACGACATGGACCACGCCGATGAGCTCCGCATCGACCTCGACCCGTCGCCCGGCGTCACCTTCGAGATGATCCGGGAAGCCGCCCACACGACGAGGGCGTTCCTTGCCGAGCTGGGGATCACCTGCTTCCCGAAGACCACGGGCAACCGCGGCGTCCACATCTACGTGCGCCTCGAGCGGCGGTGGGATTCCTACGACGTCCGCTTCGCCGCGGTCGCGCTCGCGCGGGAGCTCGAGCGTCGGCGCGGCGACCTCGTGACCGCGGCGTGGTGGAAGGAGGAGCGCGGCGCCCGCGTCTTCATCGACTTCAACCAGAACGCGCCCCACAAGACGGTGTTCGGGGCGTGGTCGGTGCGGGCCCGGCCGATGGCCACCGTGTCGGCACCCCTGTTCTGGGACGAGCTCGACCAGCTCGTCCCTGACGACCTGACCATCGTGACGGTCCCCGAGCGCCTCGCTCGGCTGGGCGACCCGTGGGCCGACATGTACGAGCACCCCCAGTCGCTGGAGCCGCTGCTCGAGCTGTACGAGCGCGACCGCGCGGCCGGTCTCCCCGACGCGCCGTGGCCGCCGGTGTACCCGAAGATGCCCGACGAGGCTCCTCGGGTGAACCCCAGCCGGGCGAAGCGCCCGGAGTGATCGGCTGCGCCTCGACCGGTCCCCCTCGTCGCGGCAACCTTGACACACCCCCGGTCTACGTTCGACCGCATGGATCAGGCGGAGATCGAGGCGGGGCTGGCCGAGGTGTGTGCCGAGCTGAACGCCGCCCACGGTCGGCTCGTCGAGCTCGTGGTCGCCGCGCTGGCGTCCCGATGCTGGGAGGGCGCCGGCATCCTCTCCTGTGAGCAGTGGGTGGCGTGGCACACCGGGTGCTCTCCGCACCGTGCCCGCGAGCTGGTGACAGTCGCCCGCAGGACGGCGGAGCTCCCGGACGCAGTGTCCGCCCTCCGGTCTGGCGAGCTCTCGGTCGATCAGGTCGCGGTGATCGCCACTCACGTCCCCGCGGCGTACGACGGTGCCGTGGCCGCGTTCGCCCGCGCGGCGACGGTCTCCCAGCTCCGCCGCACGCTGCGGCACTACCACTTCGGCATCGACACGCCGGAGGAGCAGCGGCGGGAGCCGAACGGCGTGACGCAAGGTTTCGATGGTCACGGTCGCTACCGGTTGCGGGCGGTGCTCGACGCCGACGAGGGCGCCATCGTCCGCCAAGCCCTGCAGGAGGCGCACGACGCGCTGTTCCGCACCGACGACAGCCACGTGGGCGCCACGGATGCACTGGTCGAGGTGGCCCGCCGGTCGCTCGCCGGCGTCATGTCGCCGGGCCGTCGCGATGCGTTCATGGCCATCTTCCACGTCCCGATCGGGTCGTCGGCGGGGCATCTGCACGGCGGCTCTGCGCTGCCCGACCGGTTGCGACGCCAGTTGCTCTGCGACGGCCGCGGCGTGGTCGTCGGGGTCCGCCATGGACGGCCGGTGAACCTCGGCCGTTCCACTCGGATCGTGCCGACCAGGCTGCGGCAGCTGATCGAGGAGCGGGACCGAGGGTGTCGCGTGCCCGGGTGCACGGCCACACGGGTGCAGATCCACCACGTCCGCCACTGGGAGGATGGCGGGACCACCTCGCCGGCGAACCTGGTCGCGCTCTGCCCGCGTCATCACCGCCTGCACCACAGCGGCGGCCTGCAGATCGACGGTGATCCAGAGCGGCCGGACGGTTTGGTCTTCGTCGATCGCTTCGGCCGCCCTGTCGGCATCCGACCGGCTGGCGTATGCCCAGCGGCGCCTCCACTCCCAGTGGAGCGTCCACCGCCGGGAGCGCCCTCGACGGCGGCAGAGCGGTCGATTGCGGCCGCGCGCTCCGCGGGACCTGACCTCGCGTCACCGGTCCGGGTGACCGGCACGTGGCGCCATCCGACGGGTGAGCGGCTGCGAACGAAGTGGGTCGACTTCGCCGCCCGGGCGACACCCCTGGCGACGATCCAGCGGGAATGACCCCCGCGGGGCACATCTCCTACGCTCAACCCGTGAACCGGGTGGTCCTCGTGACCGGTGCCAATCGCGGCCTCGGTCTGGAAGTCGCCCGGCAGCTGGCGCGGCGCGGCGACCGGGTGTTCATGGGCTCGCGAGACCATGATGCCGGCGAGCTGGCCGCCGCCCCACTGCGGGCCGAGGGGTTGGATGTACTCGAGGTCGACCTGGACGTCACGGACCAGCACTTCATCGCGCGTGCGATGGCGCTCGTGGACGACACCTCCGGCCGGCTCGACGCGCTCGTCAACAACGCGGGCGCCGACTACGACACGTGGGAGCGCGCGGCGTCCGTCGACTTCGCCACGGTCGATCACGCGCTCGCGACCAACCTGGTCGGCGCGTGGCGCATGGTGGTGGCCTTCGTGCCGCTGCTCCGGCACAGCGAGCACCCGCGGATCGTGAACGTGTCGTCGGAGTCGGGTTCGCTGGCCACCATGGGGGCGGGGACCCCGGCCTACTCGGTGTCCAAGGCGGGGCTCAACGCCCTGACCCGCGTGCTCGCGGCCGAGCTGCGATCGGAGCGGATCCTCGTCAACTCGGTGTGCCCGGGCTGGGTGGCCACGGACATGGGTGGCCGGGGCGGCCGGCCGGTGGCGGACGGCGCGGCGTCGATCGTGTGGGGCGTGGACCTGCCGGACGACGGCCCGAGCGGTGGCTTCTTCCGGGACGGCCGGCCGCTGCCCTGGTGACCGAGCCCTGGCGACCTGGCGGCTGGTGACCCGAGCCCTGGCGGCCTGGCGGCTGGTGCCCTGGCGGCTCGCGACCAGGGCCTCTTCGCGCGCGCTCGTCCGGCCCGCCTCGCGTGACGGCCGATCGGCCTCAGGCGGTGAGGCCCCGCAGGCCCTCGCTGAAGAGCACGACGCCGAAGACGAGGAACAGCACGGCCATGACGGCACCGTTGTGGGCGGAGAGCCACGACTTCCAGCCGTCGAGCACGTGCGCGGCACGCTGGCCGCCGACCAGGTAGAAGATCACCGTGACCGCGATGCTGCTGCTCGCCACGAGGATGAAGACGATGAGGCCGACCGCGGCCTCCGCCCCCGAGAGCCCCAGCTGTGCCAACCCGGCGCCGGCGGCCACCGCGAGGGCAAGGTTCTTGGGGTTCACCGCACTGAGCACGACGGCCAGGCCGGCCGCCTTGACCGGCGTCAACGAATCGATCGAGGCCATCCACCTGGGTTGCGGCGCGGGTTCGGTCGACGCGCGGTCTGCCCGCCAGTTCCTGACGGCGAGCACGACCAGGACCACCCCCAGCCCGAGCTTGATCCAGTACGCGCTGTCCGAGGCGCTGCTCGTCGAGTCGGATGCGTCACCAGCGTCGGCGACGGCGTAGACGATGATGCTGACCGCGGCGACACCGACCAACCATCCGATGAGGAAGGCCGGCCCGTTGACCTTGGCGCGTGCCGAGAAGAGCACGAGGATGACGGCGATGATCGGGAGGGGGCTGATGGCCACCCCGATGGCGAACGGCAGCACCTCGCTGATCGCCTGACCCATGTGGACCCCTCTCCTCGTGTGGACCGCCGGGGCATTGTGCCCGGTCCAGGACACAGGGGCGGACAACCGGCCACGACAACGGCGCGAACGCCGATGATCGACGCTCGGTCGTCACCGCGCGGGGCGTCGTGACGAGCTGCCGTTCGCTCGACCGGCGCCCGGTCTGCCGGCCTTCATGCAGCTGAGCGCACGAACCAGCTGAACGCCACCGTCGAGGCCGTCAGTCACGGCCAGGTCACGTCGACCGTGCGCGTCGCACCTTCCGACAGCCAGCACATCACCGCGGCCATCACGGTGGATTTCGCGTCGATCTGCGCTGATCTGTCGATCGAACCCGGAGTCGCTCGGAGTAGGGATGAGGTCCGGTACCGTGCCGGGCTCGCTCGAAAGGAGCACTCCCATGACGCAGTACCTGTTCGCCGTGCACATGGTCGAGGGTGAGCCGGTTCCCTCCGAGGAAGAGGCCCAGAAGATGTTCCGGCAGGTCGACGAGTTCAACAAGGAGGTCATGGACTCCGGGGCCTGGGTGTTCGCCGGCGGCCTGCACCCGGCGACCAGCGCCACCGTCGTTCGGGTCCAGGACGGAGAGGTCCTGACGACGGACGGTCCGTTCGCCGAGACCAAGGAGCAGCTCGGTGGCTTCTGGGTCCTCGAGGCTCCCGATCTCGACGCCGCGCTGGCCCTGGCGGCCAAGGCGTCGGCCGCCTGCATGGCGCCCGTGGAGGTCCGGCCGTTCCAGGACAACCCGGAGGCTTAGGAAGCCTGTGAGCTCGGCCGACACCGGGGACATCGCCCGTGTGTTCCGACAGGAGTCCGGGCGGGCGGTGGCCACGCTGGTCCGTCTCTTCGGCGACATCGACATCGCCGAAGAGGCGGTCCAGGAGGCCTTCGTCGTCGCCAGTGAGCGCTGGCCGACGGCGGGCCTACCGCCCAACCCAGGCGGCTGGATCACGACGACGGCCCGCAACCGGGCCATCGACCGCGTGCGACGGGAGTCGTCGCGGCACGATCGCCACGCCCAGGCGGCGCTCCTCCACGAGAGCGACGAGGTGCGCGAGGCCGGTCCGGTGAAGGACGACCGGCTGCGCCTCATCTTCACGTGTTGCCACCCGGCGCTGGCGACCAACGTCCAAGTCGCCCTGACCCTGCGCCTGCTCGGCGGTCTCGAGACCGACGAGATCGCTCGTGCGTTCCTCGTCCCCGAGGCGACCATGGCGCAGCGGCTGGTCAGGGCCAAGCGCAAGATCCGCGACGCCAACATCCCCTACCGGATCCCTCGCGACGCCGAGCTCCCCGACCGGCTGCGGGCGGTGCTCACCGTCGTGTACCTCATCTTCAACGAGGGCCACGAGGCATCGGCCGGCGACGACCTCGTGCGCGAGGACCTGTGCACCGAGGCCATCCGTCTCGCTCGCCTGCTCGTCGAGCTGATGCCCGACGAGCCCGAGGCAACCGGGCTGTTGGCGCTGCTGCTGCTGACCGAGTCCCGTCGCCCGGCCCGCCAGGCGCCGGACGGGCGCATCGTGCTCCTACCGGACCAGGACCGCACGCGGTGGGACCGAGCCCTCATCGACGAGGGCCAGGACCTGGTCCGCGCCTGCCTGCGTCGCGGTCAGCCCGGCCCGTTCCAGATCCAGGCCGCGATCGGTGCCGTTCACGCCGACGCGGCGACCGCAGCCGACACCGACTGGCGCCAGATCGTCCAGCTCTACGACCAGTTGCTCGTGGCCGCGCCCACCCCCGTGGTCGCGCTGAACCGAGCCGTCGCCGTGGCCGAGGTCGACGGCCCGGACGCCGGGCTCGCGGCCATCGAGGGCCTGGGCCTCGACGGCTATTCGCCGTTCCACATCAGCCGGGCCGAGCTGCTGATGCGAGCCGGTCGGCCGGGCGAGGCGCTGGTGGCCTACGACCGCGCCCTCGATCTGGTCACCAACGCGGCGGAGCGCCGGTTCCTCCTCGAGCGCCGCGACCTGGCCGGCGCCCCCTGACGCGCGTGGCGTCTCACGACCAGCGCCGGCCGACCCGCTCGGCCGCCTCGGTCGAGGTGATCACCGGGACGACCTCGAAGGTGGCGAGGTCGCGCCAGCGGTCGAGCCAGACCTGGAAGAGCGAAGGGTCGTCCGTCTCCATCAGCTGGAAGCACCGGTCCATGGGTGGCTCGGCGTCGATCCAGCTGTCGACGTAGCGCAGGCCGTCGGGGAGCATGCGGCCGAGGCGGGCCGCGCGCTCGTAGATCGGCGCCGGCCCCGACGTGTAGTGCTCGATGACCATGTACAGCATGGGACGCTCCTCTGCCGCGATCGACGGCGATGCCGGGAGCTTCGCGGCAACGCGCCGTCGCCGCCGGGTTCGGCCAGGCCCGAACCGGCGGCGACCAGCGCCGCACCCCGTCGGTCAGGACGAGTGCATGTGCATGGCGGCGTCGTCACCCGGGGGGCACGTCACGCGGGGGTTCCACATGGCGAAGGTGCCGGCGGGGTTGTGCTTGTAGAGCCAGGCGTGCAACGAGTAGAAGGCCGGGAGCCCGAAGCGGTTGCCGTCCGGCGTCAGGGTGAACGTCTCGCCGAAGAGCTTCGGCTTGCCCTTGTGGTGCGCGTCCCAGGCGCTCTTGAACACCACGTACTCCAGCGCCACGAGGTGCGGGCGCCCGTCCCCGTCCGGCTCGTAGACGACGGCTTCGGGAGTGAGGGGGTCGACGCGGTCGTCGCCGACGAGCGTGCCGTTCACGTAGTGGATGCCCATGGCACCCATCCCGGGCATGTCGATGCAGGCGATGCCCTTGGCGTCGAGCAGCAGGCCGAACCCGGCCGCCTTGGCGACGTCGAGGTCGCGGTACCGTGCGTTGGCCCGCTGCACTTGGTCGCGAGTGACGTGGTCGTTGGATGTGGCCGCGGCGGCAGTGGCGCCCGCGCCGGCGATGGCGGCGACGAGCCCGAAGCCGATGAGCTTACGAAGCATGAGGGGTGAGGTCCTTTCCGAGGTAGAAGTACGGATCGAGGACGCGCACCAGCGTGATCGCTTCCACCGGCAGCCCGTTGCGCTGAGCGACGTGACGGATGGCCTCGGGGGACGGTCCGTCGTAGACGCAGAACGTCTTGCGGCAGTCGTCGCTCACGTAGGAGTGGATCCACGTCACGCCGTGATCGGCGTTGGTGGCGACGACGGCCGCGACCGCCTGCGCACCGGTGTCGTCGGTCGGTAGGTCGAGCCCGTCCGTGAAAACTCGCTCGACGAGGTAGCGGGGCACCGTCCCCCTCCGTTTCCGGCCGGCGGATCCGGCCCTCACGGACGGTACGGAACGCCCCCTCGAGGCGCATCGGGAGCCGTCCCTATCTTGGGGCCGCGCGCTCCCTATCTTGCAGACCGAGCCGAACGGCCTCACGCGCCGCATCGCCCCTGGTCGCGACCCCGAGCTTGGCGAGCACGGACGAGACATGGTGGTCGACCGTCTTGGCCGAGACCACCAGCTCCCGTGCGATCTCCGTGTTCGTCATGCCCGTCCCGATCAGTGCCAGCACCTCGAGCTCTCGAGGCGTCAGACCGGCCGGGTTGGCGCGTGTGGCCGGGCGCACACCGCGCGGAACGCCGGCATGCCCGGCCTCGCGCATCTGGCGGGCGACGATGGCCGCGGCTGGGCGGGCACCGAGGGAGTCGAAGCGGGCGAAGGCCCGGCGCAGGTCGTCCGGGTCGTTGCTCCGGGCCAGCGCCAGCCCCTCCTCGTAGGGGCAGCCCGCGCGCTGCCACGCTGTCGCCGCGGCCGACGCGGCGCCGGAGAGCAGGAGCACCCAGGGCTCGGCGGCGTCGGGCGGGGCGGGCTCGTCGATCCCCCCGCACTGTCGCCACCAGGCGATCTCACCCGCCCACCATCCGGCGCGTCCGTCGACGCAGGCCTGGAGGATGGTGGCGGAGGGAGCCTCGACATCGTCCCGACCTCCGAGCCAGGCCGCCTCCGCGCGGGCCGCGCAGACGGGCGCCGTCCACTGCAGCTCGCCCGACCGGTCGGCGAGCTCGGCGGCCTCGTCCAGCAACGGCCACGGCTCGGGGTCGCCCCGTCGAGCCCGCAGGAGGCCGAGCACGACCAGAGCTCCGATGCGGGGGAGCGCGGAGCCGGGACGCTCGACCGTCGGCGGGATGGCGCCGGCCGCCGCCGCCCACCGACCCCGATCGAGCTCGATCCGCGCCGCGTAGACGTGGAGGTAGCGGGCCCAGAGGTCGAGCCCGTGCTCCTCGCAGTAGTCCAGCCCGGACGTGAAGTACCGGTCCATCAGGTCCCACCGGCGGTCGCGCTGCGCGACGTCGAGCAGGTGGATGTAGGCGCGACCGACGTGCTCGTGGCGCTCCTCCGCCAAGGCCCGTTCGAGGCTCTCCAGCAGGATGGCCAGCCCTGAGTCGTCGCCGGACAGCAGACGGCTGGTGCCGAGCGAGTTCAGCGCGTGCACGGCGACGTCGCCGTCACCGCAGCGCGTCGCCAGGGCCAACGCCTGGCCGGCCGCCGCCTCGCAGGCCTCGAGCTCGTTGCTGTTCAGCGCCAGCATCGCCTGGTTGCCATACGCAGCCGCCAGCTCCCGACCGGCCGCCATCCCGTGAACGAGCGCGACCGCGGCCCGTCCCGTGGCCTTGGCGTCGATGCTGTGCCCTCCGCACCGCTGGACGGCGGAGAGCTGACGCAACGCGTCGCTCTCGGCCCGTGCGTCGCCTGCGACGCGGCGCAGCTCGACCGCCTCTCGGAGCCACCCGATGGCCTCGTCGAACCGGTCGATCAGGTAGCTGGCGTGTGCCCCTCGTTGCAGGAGGTCGGCGTGCCGGTCCGGCGGCAGTTCGGCCCCGCAGCTCAACGCCCGGCGGTACTGCGCCGCCGCCTCCCGATGCGCGCCCCGTGCCGCGGCCTGCGCGGCGGCGGTCGGCGCGAACTCGATGATCGCGTCGACGTCGCCTGCCGCCTCCGCGTGGTGCGCCAGCCGCGCCGCGTCGGCGCCCCTGACCCGTAGGACCTCCAGCGCGAGGCGGTGCAGGTCGGCGCGGCGCAAGGGCTCGATCTCGTCGGCGATGGCCGTGCGGGCCAGCTCGTGGCGGAAGGAGACCCCGTCCCTCGACTCGACGAGCATCCCGGACGCCAGGCATGCGTCCAGCCGTGCGGCGTGCCCGCGACCCAGGGCGGTCACCAGTGGGAGTGGCACGGTCCCCGGCACGATCGAGACGGCGTCGAGCAGCGAGCGGGCTCCCGGGTCGAGCTGGGCGGCGCGAGCCATCACCGCATCGCGCACGGAGGGCGGGAGCTCAGATCCGCCCGCGGCCAGCACCTCCGTCACGTAGAACGGGTTCCCGCCCGTCCGACGGAAGAGCTCCTCCGCGTCGACCTCGTGGGCCGCGGCGAGCTCCCGTACCGCGCCCATCGACAAGGGCGACAGTCGCACCCGTTCGACGCCGGCCGCGGCCAAACCACCGAGGACCAGCCGCAGCGGGTGATCACCGCTGAGCTCGTCGTCCCGGCAGGTCACCACGGCGAGGCTGCGGGTGGGCGTGATGCGACGGGCCAGCAGCACGACGAGGTCCAGCGTCGCCTCGTCGGCCCAGTGCAGATCTTCGATGACCAGGAGCGTCGGCCGGGCGCGTAGCTCGTCGAGCAGCACGGGCAGCACTTCGTGCACGGGTGCGCCGCGTCGTACGACCTCGGCCAGCGGCCCGTCGGCGTCCGAGGCCAGATCCGCGAGCGGACCGAGCGGTCGGGGAGTGAAGAGGCGCTCGCACCAACCCGCCCACACCCGGACGCCATCGGCGTCACCGACCCGCTCGACGACCGCGCTCTTCCCGACGCCCGCTTCTCCGGTGACCACGACCAGGCGACCGCTCCCGGCGACGGCCTCCACCATCGCGGCCCGCAGGCGGGCCAGCGGATCCTCCCGTTCCAGCAGCGGCGCTCGGAGCACTGGCTCCATGCTGACGCCCTTTCGTCGCGGAAGGCAACGCACTGACCGCGTAGCACCGCCTCGAGTGCGACCGGCGGCCTGTTCGACGCGACGATGCCCGGGAGCGCCTCCATGGCACACCCGGGCATCGGAGATGTCAGTTGATGGTGACGTTGACCCGCTTCGAGTAGTTGAAGTAGTTGCCGTTGGCGTCAGACCCGGAGAAGCCGAAGACCGCCACGGCCGGCCCCCTGTGGAACGGGGGCTGTGCGTTGGACTGGAACGCGGTGATGTTCAGGGTCTGCGGCTTCCCGTTGCAGACCCAACCACCGTTGGATCCGTCCCGGTAGTTCCAGCCGTAGTACACCTTCCCGTTGATCGTCTGCGCCAGCGAGACCGAGAGCGCGGGGTGGTAGACGTCGTTGGGGTCGCAGACGACCGTGGCCGTCGTGCGCACGTTGATCCCGCCGACCAGCAGCTTCGCCTGCTTGGACGCCGACTGGAGGCTGTTCGCCGGGGCCGCGCTGGCGAGTGCAGGCATGAGCGCCCCGCCACCGATGACCGTCGCCGCCAGCGTTGCCGCGGCCAGCTTCGCCCGTAGTTGCATGATGATGCTCCTTCGTTGTCCAGTGATCCGGAGGTGCTGTTGCGCCGGGGGCCGGATCGACGTGGTGCGCTCACCATCGTCCGAGGGGGCGCGTGGCGGTACCGGCAGGGCTGCCACTCGTCGCCTGCGAGCGGGCGACGCGGACCGTCAGCCGACCGGGGTGAGCGGAGGGTCCCCGGCCAGCACCGCCGCGACGTTGCGGGCCGCGAGCGTTGCCATGGCGTCTCGGGTCTCGCGGGTGGCCGATCCCAGATGAGGCACCAGGACGACGTTGTCGAGATCCAGGAGCCCGGGGTCGACCGCGGGCTCCTGTTCGTACACGTCGAGCGCGGCGCCGGCGATCACACCGGCACGAAGGGCGTCGGCCACGGCGCGCTCGTGGACGATCGGGCCGCGGGCGGTGTTGACGAGGTAGGCGCTGGGCCGCATCCGGGCCAGCGCCGCTGCATCGATGAGATGGTGGGTGTCCGCGTTGTACGGGCAGTTCACGGAGACGACGTCGCTCGAGGCCAGCAGCTCGTCCAGCGCGACCTTCCGGGCACCGCGGCGCGCCTCGACCCCGGAGGAGACTGGCCGCCGGCTGTGGTACACGACGTCCATGTCGAAGGCCCGGGCACGACGGGCCAGCGCCTGGCCGATCGCTCCCATGCCGATGATCCCGAGCCGCCGACCCTGCAGGCCGGTGCCGAGCATCATGAACATCCCCCACTGCCACGGTCGGCCGGACCGGATCAGGCGCTCGCCCTCCGCCAGCCGCCGCGTGACCATGAGGATGAGCGCCATGGCGAGGTCGGCGGTCGCGTCGGTCAGCACCCCGGGCGTGTTGGTGACCAGCACGCCTCGCCGGGCGCAGGCGGGCACGTCGATGTTGTTGAAGCCGACGGCGACGTTGGCGACCACCTTCAGCCGGGGAGCGGCGCGCAGGAAGTCGGCGTCGACGACGTTGGTGAGGAGGGTCACCGCCGCGTCGGCAGTCGCCAGCTGCTGGTCCCGGATCTCGTCCGGGATCGGGTCGTCGTGGTCCCAGGCCCAGAGCTCGCCCGCCTCACGCAGCAGCGAGAGGCCCACCTCGGGAATGCGACCCAGGACGGCGATCTGCGCCGTCACCATCCACCTCCGAACCGCGGCTCGGCAGCCATCGGCTGGACGAGGCCGTCACGGAGCCGCGCCGCCCCGTCCCGGAGGCGCCCGGCCAGCGTCAGGCGAGGCGTGTGACGGGACTCCGGCCGGTAGCCGATGACGCGGTACGAGTCGGTCAGATCCCACCGCATCCCTGCGTTGTCCGACATGACGTGCAGCACGGCCGACCCCTCGAACGACGAGGAGCAGGCCTTGCGAACGGCCTGCGCCCAGTCCTCGTTGCTCAGCCACATCTCCTGGCCCCACCGGCCGTAGAGCATCCCCGGACCGGGAACGTTGTCGTCCGGTTGGCAGTACCCGATCCGCAGGGCGATGAACGACATGCCGGTGCGTGCCGCGGTGGCCAGCCCGACCCGCTCGATCAGCAGCTTCGACACCCCGTAGGGGTTGACCGGCCTCGGTGTCGTCGCCGTCGTCAAGCGCTCGTCGGTGAAGCGGTACCCGCCGAGCACCCAGTTCGAGCTGGCGAACGCGAATCGCCGCACCTGCGCCTCCTCGGCCGCACGAAGGACGTTCATGGAGAGGTCGAGGTTCAGCCGTTGCAGAGCGTCCCACGGTGCCTCGGGCCGGCGGTCAGCGGCCAGGTGCAAGACGGCGTCGACCCCGCGGAATGCCGAGGCCCACCCCGCGTCGTAGCTCGAGAGGTCGGCGCGCACGACGCCGGGGCCGCCCGTGGCGTCCGCGGCGACCTCGATGACGTCCACGTCACCGTGCTTGAGGGCGGTGACCGCCTTCCGACCCAGGTTCCCCGTCGAGCCCGTGACGAGGATGCGTGCCCGTTGGCTCACCCGGCACCCGCTGCTGGCACGAGGGCTCACGGTACTGGCCCGATCAGCGGCGTCCGGATGTCGGTCGTCCGGCGGGCGCGGCGTTGCGGCGGAGGTGATCCAGTGATGTAATCACTGAACCTGGCGCGGTGTGCGCCACCCGGCCGTGTGGCAGGGGATCGATCGAACGAAGCGAGAGCACATGACCGCGACGGATCTCGACGGCTCCGAGGTGCTGGACCGGCTCCTGACCGATGGGTACGTCGTCGTCGAGCGCCACCTCGACGACGCCACGACCGCCGACCTCCGCGCTCGTGTGCAGGGGCTGCTCGACGACGAGCGTGCCCACCCCTTCGACCCTGGCCCGGATGCGCCCGAACCGGATCCGGGCATGCTCTCCACGTACAACGACCACTGGCAGCTCAGCGAGGACGAGCGGCGCCGGTTCATCCAGCGACTGATGCTGCGCGAACGGGACGAGTTCGCCACGCCGTGGCCGGTCTCGGTCGACGAGGTCTGCATCAGCTTCACCCACATCCCGACGCTCTTCGACGGTGGTCGGTCGCAGCGCATCTTCAACCTCATCAACAAGGACACGTCCTTCGCGCGGCTCGTCGAGGATCCGCTCCTCCTGGCGGTGGTCGATCGCGAGCTGGGACGAGACGCCGTCCTCCTCGACGTCAGCGTGAACTCGGTCGGTCCCCGCACCGCGAGCGGGGCGTGGCACGTCGACTCGCCGCTCTCCCAGGTGCCCGAGCCCCTGCCGAACTTCACGCTGAGCATGCAGACGGTCTGGATGCTCGACGACTTCCACCGTGAGAACGGCGCGACTCACGTCGCGAGGGGTAGCCACCTCACGCTCCGGCGTCCACCGATGGGCCGTGGCGTGCTCGACGACGAGGTCGTGCTCGAGGGTCCGGCCGGGTCGTTGGCCATCTGGCTCTCACAGACCTGGCACCGTCACGGCGAGAACGCCACCGACGACTCCCGGCGCGGGGTCATCGTCCAGTACGGGCGCTCGTGGGTGAAACCCTTCGTCGACCTGAGGACCCCGATGACGGCGGAGCAGGCCGCGGTCCTCTCACCCCGGACCCGTTACATGATGGGATGCAACGCCAGCGCGCCAGTGCGCGGCTGACCTGGAGATGAGGAGGTACGAGGTGACCGAGATGATGGACCGGGTGCTCGCCGCGATGAACGCGCACGACCTCGATGCGTTCGTCGCCTGCTTCGCGCCGGACTACCGCAGTGAGCAGCCCGCACACCCGGATCGGGCCTTCACGGGCCGCGACCAGGTGCGGGAGAACTGGACGGGCGTGTTCGCCGGTGTGCCCGACTTCCGTGCCGAGCTCCTCGCCTCAGCAACCACCGACGGCGGGGTCGAGATCGGGGAGTGGCACTGGCACGGCGCGTACACCGACGGCTCGCCCTTCGCCATGCAAGGTGTCACGGTGATGGGGATCGAGCGCGGGCAGATCGCCTGGGGCCGCCTCTACATGGACCTCATCGAACGCGACGGTGCCGGCATCCGGGAGATGGTGCAGGAGACCTATCGACCGCCCGCTGCGGAGTGACGCCGGCCCGGACGCGCCTGCGGCCGCACCATCAGCCGAGCTCGGCCATGAAGGCGTCGATCTCGGCCAGGAACCGTGGCCACGCCGGTTCGTCCTCGAGCAGCAGGTGGTCCGCGCTGTCCAGGATCACGAGCCGGCTGTCCGGCAGGAGCGCGGCCAGCTGCCGGGCACCCTCGAGGGGGAGGCGGACGTCACCACGGCTATGGATCACCAGGCTCGGCGCCGACACGCGGCTCACCACGTCCATCACGTCGATGCCGCCGAAGGCCTCGACGAACCGCACCGCGTTGGCGGCGGAGGTCGTCCGGCGTTGCAGCTCGTCGAACGCCTTCCACTGCTGCTGCGTGCCCTCGGGCATGAACTGCATGGCGAACACCCGCCGGAACGCGGCGTTGTCCTGCCCCCAGCCGAGGCGGACCAGCTGCACCTGCACACGGGCCTCTTCGAGCTCGTGAACGGTCGTCGCCCGGACCCGGCGTCCCTGCATGAAGGTGCCGAACAGGATCAGACCGCGGACCCGATCGGGATGTCGCGCCGCGTAGGTGATGGCGACGGGCCCTCCCTGGGAGATGCCCAGGAGGACGAACCGGTCGAGGCCGGCGGCGTCGACGACGGTCTCCAGATCGGCGACCCAGGCGTCGAGCGAGAAGTCCTCGACGTCCCAGTCCGACAGCCCGCAACCCCGTTCGTCGTAGCGGACCAGCTGGTAACGGCCGGACAGCTCCCGCCACCAGTGCCGCCAGACCGGGCTCTCCCAGTCGTAGTCGAGGTGGTTCAGCCAGTTGGCCGCCTTGACCAGCGTCGGGCCGGTCCCGACCGAGGCATAGGCGAGGCGCACACCACCCCGGCCCGTGCACAGCCGGACCCGCTGCTGAGGGTGATGTTCGATCGCCACCGGTGGTAGGCCGGGCCCGGGCGACGCCAGCTCCTGGACATCGGCGACGAACCGGTACCCGCGACCGTGCGACGTCCGGATGATCCGCTGACCCGCCCCGTCGTCGCCGACGGCCCGGCGCGCGGCCTTGATGCGGCTGGTCAGCGCGGACTCGCTGACGAACCTGTCACCCCACACCTCGTCGAGCAGCTCCTCCTTGGAGACCACCCGGTCGCGGTGGCGGAGCAGGTGGACGAGGACGTCGAAGACCTGCGGCTCGACCGCCACCGCCCGGCCGTCGCGGCGCAGCTCGAGGCGTTCGGCGTCGAGCTCGCAGCCGTCGAAGGCGAACCGCACCGCCGTAGTCTGCACTCACGGTCGGGGGCCGGTGTCAGGTGCGGGTCGGGCGAGGGCCCCGCGCTGCCGTTCGAGGAAGCTGCGTTCGGCCGGGTTGTCGGTGAGGTCGATGGCGCGGTCGTAGGCGTCGCGGGCAGTGTCGCGATGTCCTGCTCGCGCCAGGAGGTCGGCGCGCGCCGCGTGGAAGGGCTGGTAGTGCGCGAGCGGGGTGCTGTCGAATGCGTCGAGGGCGGCCAGGCCGTCGGCGGGGCTGTGGAGCTCGGCGACGGCGATCGCTCGATTGAGGGCGACCACGGCATTCGGACGCAACGCGTAGAGCTGGTCGTAGAGGGCGACGATCTGCGACCAGTCGGTGGCGTCGGCGGTCGCGGCGTCGGCGTGGACGGCCGCGATGGCCGCTTGGATCTGGAACGGACCGGGCTGGCCGCGGCGCAGGCAGGCGCGGACGAGGTCGTGGCCTTCGGCGATGAGCTCGTGGTCCCACCGGGTGCGGTCCTGGTCGGCGAGGCGGATCATCGACCCGTCGGCAGCGGTGCGGGCGGGCTGTCGGGCTTCGGTGAGCAGCATGAGCGCGAGGAGGCCGACGGCCTCGGGCTCGTCGGGCATGAGCTCGGTCACCACCCGTCCGAGGCGGATCGCTTCTCGCGAGAGCTCCAGGCGGTTGAGGTCGTCCCCGGTGGTGGCGGTGTGGCCTTCCGTGTAGATGAGGTACACGGTGGCCAGCAGGGCGCGCAGCCGGTCGGGGAGCTCGGCGCCCCGTGGCACCTGGTAGGGGGCGTGGTTGTCGCGCAGCTTGCGCTTGGCCCGGACGATCCGTTGGGCGAGCGTGGCCTCGGGGACGAGGAAGGCGCGGGCGATCTCCGGGGTGTCGAGGCCTCCGAGGAGGCGGAGGGTGAGCGCGACCTGGGCGTCGGCGGCCAGCGCTGGGTGGCAGCACAGGAACATGAGCCGGAGCTGGTCGTCGGGGACGACGTCGATGAACGCGTCGAGGTCGTCGAGCTGGCTGTCGTCGGGTTCCAGGTCGTCGCCGTGCAGTCGGTGGGCCGCAAGGTAGCGGTCGGTGCGGGTCGATTCACGGCGCAGCCGGTCGATGGCGCGGTTGCGTGCCGTGGTGGTGATCCAGCCGCCCGGGTTGGGCGGCACACCACGAGTCGGCCACTGCGCGGCGGCGATGGTGAACGCCTCCGCCACGGCATCCTCGGCGAGGTCGACGTCGCCGAGCACGCGGATCAGGGTGGCGGTGCAGCGGCCGGCCTCACGCCGGAAGATCTCCGCGAGGGGGTCAGGCATCTTCCGTCGGTCGGACCTCGACTGGTCCTTCGCAGGCCGCCGCGGCCTTGGCGGCCCAGTCCAGCGCGGCGTCGAGATCGGCAGCCTCTATGATCCAGAAGCCGCCCATCTGTTCCTTGGTCTCGGCGTAGGGGCCGTCGGTCATCGAGACGTCGGCGCCATCGGCGCGAACCACGGTCGCCGACGACGCGGGCCGCAGCCCGGTGCCGAACACCCACGCGCCGGCCCGTTCGAGCGCGTCGTTGAGGTCGCTGACCTGCGCCCCGCGGCGCTGCATCTCGGGTGAGGTGAAGTCGAGGTCGTCGTATGGCTCGTCGTGCCAGACCGACAGGAGGTACTGAGGCATGGTGACAGTCTCCTTCGTTGCGTGGGGGGCAGTGCGTGCCGAGCGCGGCCGCCGGGATCGACGGCCGACGACGAGACATTTTCTTGGAGGGGCGGTCGAAACGAGCATCCCCGTTCGTGGTGGGTGCAGCAACCCGGGACCTGCCGGGTCCGACACGAGAGGACATCAGAGAGATGCGCAAGGTGACCGCAGGACTGTTCAGCACGATCGACGGTGTCGTCCAGGCGCCCGACCAGTGGCAGACCGCCTTCGATGACGAGATGGGCGCCGTGCTGTCGCACATGCTCGAGGAGCAGGACGCCGTGCTGCTCGGCCGGGTGACGTTCACGGAGTGGGCCGGCTACTGGCCGACGTCGACCGACGAGCCGTTCGCGACCTGGATCAACAACACGCCGAAGTACGTCGCGTCGACCACCCTCGACTCGGTCGACGACTGGCCCAACAGCACACTGATCACCGGGTCGGTCCCGGAGTTCGTCGCCGACCTCAAGCAACAGGACGGCGGGACCATCGGGACGGCGGGTAGCCCGACGCTCGTCCGGACCCTGATCGAACACGGGCTCGTCGACGAGCTGACCCTCATGATCAGCCCGGTCGTCGCCGGAAGCGGCCGGGCCCGCCTGTTCCCCGACAACGCCGCGCCACGGAACTTCGAGCTGGTCGAAGCCCAGCCCACGAGCAGCGGGACCGTGATCGCCACCTACCGGCCGATCCCGTAGGTGCGCCGACCCCCACGTCACCTGGCAGCGCCACCGAAGAGGCCGCTGATGAGGGTGTCGAGCACGAGGTCGACTTCGGCTCTGGCCGCGCGCGGGTCCGAAGCGCGGGCGATGTAGAGCGACGCGCCGTAGAGACCGCCGAGTGCGACGTAGGTCAGCGCATCGATGGCCATCCCTTCGAACGTGGCGGTGCCGAGCAACGGTGTGAGCACGGACCGCAGCATCGGCAGCTCGACCGGGTCGATACCGACT
>JBKPRL010000132.1:0-8922 GCA_046734535.1 bacterium
GCCTCGTGCTGGTTCCCGGTCAGGAGGTACGCCGTACGGAACAGCGTGGCCCAGCGCGCGGCCATGAACTCGCTGAAGGTCAGCTCGGTCGCGCTCACGAAAGGTAATGACACCGCAGCCCTCCGAAAGGTTGAGTCACGCGGTCCGGCACTATGTCGCCCATGACGGACCCGAACGAGCTATGGGACTTCGACGACCCGGCCGGGTCCGAGCAGCGGTTCCGACAGGCGGTGGACACGGCCGAGGGCTCCGACCGGCTGGTCCTGCTGACCCAGGTGGCCCGGGCGCTCGGCCTCCAGGAGCGGTACGACGAGGGGCACGCGGTCCTCGACCAGCTCGCCGTGGACGACCCCGAGGTGGTGACGCGGACGGCGCTCGAGCGCGGCCGGCTGTTCCGCTCCTCCGGCGATCCGGAGGCTGCCTGGCCGCACTTCGAGGCCGCGGCCGGGTCCGCTGGGGCGGCCGGCTTCGAGGCGCTGCAGGTGGACGCGCTGCACATGCTGGCGCTGGTGGCTCCGGCCGAGGACCAGCAGCGGCTCACCGAGGAGGCGCTGGCCGTGGCCCGCGCCGCCACTGACCCTGCGGCCCGCAACTGGGACGCCTCGCTGCTGAACAACCTCGGCATGGTGCACGCCGACGCCGGCGACTGGCCGGCCGCGCTGGACACCTTCGAGCAGGCGCTCGCCGCCCGGGAGCGGATCGGGGACCCGGGCCGCACCCGGGTCGCGAAGTGGATGGTCGGCTGGGCTCTGCGCAATCTCGGCCGCACAGACGAGGCGCTGGCCGTGCAGACCGCGCTCAAGGCCGAGCTGGAGTCGGTCGGCGAGGAGGACCCGTACGTCGACGAGGAGCTCGCCCTCTTATCGGGCTGACGACTGTCGGTGGTCCGACGTACCGTTGAGGGGTGCGCGCGTGGCTCGGTAGCCGGCGCCGTGGTCCGGAGCCCGAGGGTCGGCCGATCGAGAGGATCGCCGCCGACGTGAGACGGCTGTGCGCGCGCTACCACTCGCTCGACCCGCGCACCCCCTTCGTCAAGGTGGAGGCGGTGCGCGGCGCCTACGACAAGGTGCTCGGCGAGTGCTGCACGGCGCTGGGCCGCACGCACCTCTTGGGTGTGCTGGCAGCCGGGCCGGAGCTGGACGCCGAGCGGGAGCGTGTCGAGGACGTGCTCACCGACGCCGGCGTGAGCATCCCGCACGCCGCCTGACTCAGGGCCGACTCACGCCACGCCCACCCGCCGGTAGGCGAAGTCGGTGATGGTGCGGCCGGCTTCGAGTCCCTTGCGCTCGAACTTCGTGACGGGCCGCTCGGCCCACCGCTCGACCGCGCCGCCGGCCAGCAACGGCTCGGCGTCGAGGACCTCGCGCATCTGCTCGGCGTAGTTCGACCAGTCCGTGGCCAGCCGCCAGGTCGCCCCGGGCGCGAGCCGGCTGGCCGCCAGCCGGGCGAACGCCGGACCGACCAGGCGCCGTTTGTGGTGCCGGGTCTTGGGCCAGGGGTCGGGGAAGAAGGTCCACAGCTCGGCCAGCTCTCCCTCGCCGAACAGGCTCTCCAGCGACCAGGCCGCGTCGACGCTGACCAGCCGCACGTTCTCCGCACCCGCCTCGGCCACCCGCCAGAGGGTGTCGGCAACGCCGGGCCGCCAGACCTCGAACGCGAGCACGTCGTACGCGGGCCGGGCCGCCGCCAGCGCGGCCGTTGCCTCCCCCACGCCCGAGCCGATCTCGACGATGAGGGGCGCCTGCCTTCCGAACCAGTCGGCGAACGTGAAGTCCGGCCGGTCGACCGCCTCGTCCGGAATGACCCAGGCCTCGTGGTGCGCCTCCCACGCGGCAGCCTGGTTCGGCGTGAACCGGCTGCCCCGGCGGGAGTAGCTGAGCACCTCCCGCATCCGGCGGCCGTCGGCGGTCAGCTTGTGGTGCGGGCGGGCGGGGGGAACGCGCTCGTCCATCCGCCTACCCTGCCAGTGCGTCGAGTGCCTCGGTGAACACCTCTGTGTGCCGGTCCACGTCGCCCTCGGTGTGGGCCGGACAGAACAGCGCCATGTTGTGGAACGGCGTGAGCAGCACGCCTCGGTTGAGGCACCACAGGTGCAGGAACGCCTCGAGCTCCTCGTCGACCGCCGCGGCGGCTCCGGCTCCGTCAGCGGGCGGCGGACAGAACCAGTACTCCGCCCGACAGCCCAGCCGTTGCACGTGCCACGGCAGCCCGTGGGCCTCGATGGCACCGGAGACACCGGCGGTGAACCGTTCGGCCAGGGGTACGGCGATCGCGAAGTCCTCCTCACGCAGCGCCGTCGAGAGGGTGGCCCGGATCGCGGCCATCGCGAGCGCGCTGCCCGTGAGCGTGCCGCCGACGCCGGCGACGTCGATCTCGTGGCCGAGCATCGGACCGCTCAGCCGATCGGCCACCTCGGCGGTCATGCCGTACGCCGCGCACCCCTGGACGCCGCCACCGATCGCCTTGCCCACGACGACCAGGTCCGGTTCGAGGCCCCAGGCCGCCGTACAGCCGCCCGGGCCGGCGCACATCGTGTGGGTCTCGTCGATGACCAGCAGCACGCCGTGCCGTCGGGTGATCTCGCGGACGCCGTCGGAGTAGCCATCCGCGGGCAGCACGATGCCGATGTTGGTGAGCGCCGGCTCCATGAGCACGCAGGCGACGTCGCCCTCGGCGAGCCGCCGGTCGAGCGCGTCGAGGTCGTTGAACGGGACGACCGCGGTCGTCTCCGCGACGTCGGCCTGGGGGCCGAGGGCGCCCGGGCGCGGGACCACCCGGCCGTTCTCGTCCAGCACGGCCAGTGCTTCGTCGACGGTGCCGTGGTAGCACCAGTCCATCACCGCCACCCGCGGGCGGCCGGTCAGGTGGCGGGCGAAACGGAGCACGAACCGGTTCGCGTCGGTCGCAGAGATCGCGAGCTGCCAGAACGGCAGCCCGAACCGGCGGCCCAGCTCGGCGCCCACCCCGGCGGCGTCCTCGGAGGGCAGCATCGCGGTCGCGCCGGCCGCGACCCTGGCGGCGACCGCCTCCGTCACCGCAGGCAGCGCGTGGCCGGTCATCGCGCCGGTGTCGCCGAGGCAGAGGTCGACGTACTCCAGCCCGTCGACATCGACCAGCCGGCCACCCTGCGCGGAGGCGACCGAGACCGGGAAAGACCCTGGCCAGCGCGTCATCCAAGGCATCGGTACGCCGGCCAGCAGGCTCCTGCGCTGCTCCTCGGCCAGTGCGGCCGAGCGTGGGTGCAGCTCGACGAAGCGGGATTCCTCGTCCCGGCGGAGGTCGGCGAGCCGGTCGCGGTCGATCACGACGGCACCCTAGTGCCGGTGGCAGGATGTCGGCCGTGACGCAGCAGCCGCCACCGCCGCAGCCGCCGTTCGGCGGTCAGCCGCCGAACCCGTACGGCGCTCCCCCGGTCGGCTTCGGCGCGCCGGAGCACCCGCAGGCCACCACGGTGCTCATCCTCGGCATCCTCGGCCTCGTGCTGTGCCAGGTCATCTCGCCGTTCGCCTGGGTGATGGGCAACCGGGTGGTCCGGGAGATCGACGCGAGCGCAGGTCAGCTCGGCGGTCGCTCGACGGCCAACGCCGGACGCATCTGCGGCATCATCGGCACGATCATCGTCGCCGGAGGACTGGTGTTGGCGATCGTGGCGCTGGCCTTCGTGCTCATCGCCGCCACGACCAGCTCGACCAGCTGACCCGCCGCGACGGCTCGGCCAGCACCTCCTCGAGCCGGTCGCGGAGCTCGGCCAGACTGGGCCGCTGGCCGGGCTCCGGCCGCAGGCAGTCGGCCACGAGCGGCCGGAGCGGGGCGGGGAGGCGAGAAAGGTCAGGATCCCGACCCGGAGCAGTCCGGGTCACGCACTCGAACAGCGTCGCGCCAACCCCCCACACATCGGTCGCGGCCGACACGGTGCCGCCCGCGTGCTGCTCCGGGGCGGCGTACCCGTCAGTGCCCATCCCCCGCTCGATCCGTCCGGGCCGGGTGGCCAGCCCGAGGTCGATGAGGACGGCACGCCCCTCCTGCACGACGACGTTGTCCGGCTTGACGTCGAGGTGCACCCAGCCCTGCCGGTGCAGGTAGCCGAGCACGGACACCAGCTGGCGGCCCAGCAGCGCGGCGTCGGCCACCCCGAGGCGGCGCTCGTCCAGGAGCGCGGAGACGGTGGCCCCCGGCAGCGTCTCGAGGACCACCGCCGGCCGAGGCGCCGTGACGACCTCGTAGCCGCGCACCAGGTGCGGGTGGGCGAGCGTCGTGAGCAGCGCGCCCTCGGTGAGCAGGGCGGCCCGGACGCGCTCCTCTCCGAGCCGGTCCGGGCGGACCACCTTGACCACGGCCCGGCAGTCCCGCTCCAGGCTGGTCACGTCGTAGGTGTCCACCCGGCCGCCGCGCGACAGCAGCGCCTCGACCTGGTGCCCCGGCAGGACCTCGGCGCCGACGGGTACGACGTCGGGCACCACGGTCATCGGCATCATCGGGTGGCTCCGGTCCGGACCGGCTGGGTGTCGACACCGGCATCCTCGAGCGCGATCACCCGGTCGGCGTACTCGAGGGCGACGGGATCGTGGGTGGCGACGATGACCGTGCGGCCGGCGCGGTGCCGGGCCACGGCGTCGAGCAGCCGACGCGAGGTGGCGGCGTCGAGGCCGGTCGTGGGCTCGTCGAGGAACAGGATCGGCGCATCTCGGAGCAGCGCCCGCGCGATCGCGATCCGCTGCCGCTGGCCACCGGAGAGGCTGCGGCCGCGCTGGCCGACGCGGGTGTCGTACCCGAGCGGCAGCAGCCGGATGAAACTGTCGGCGTCCGACCGCCGGGCGGCTTCCTCGACCTCGCCCCGGGACGCGCTCGGACGGCCGAAGCCGATGTTCTCGGCGATCGTGGCATCCATGAGCGCGGTCTCCTGCGGGACCAGTGTCACCGCGTCGCGGATCGAGCGGGTGGTGAGGTCGCGGAGGTCCTGGCCGTCGATGCGTATGACGCCCGCACCGGCGTCGGCATGCCGGGTGAGGAGCCGGGCCACGGTCGACTTGCCGGCGCCACTGGCTCCGACCAGGGCGACCATCTCACCGGCGTCGACGCGGAACGTGGTTCCGTGGAGGGCGTCCCGCGAGGCGCCCGGGTATCGGACGCGTACGCCCGACAGCTCGACCGCGCCGCGAACGCGGGTGAGGTCGCGGGCGCCCGGCGCGTCCTGGGGCAGCGGCTCGTCGAGCAGCTCGACCATGCGCTCGACGCCCGCGGTGGCGGAGTAGAGGGCCGGGAGCAGGTTGCCCAGCGACCGCAGCGGCGAGTAGCACTGCACGAGCAGGGCCAGGAATGCCATCAGCCCACCGAGGGTGAGCCGGTCGGTGGCCAACGCCCAGGTGCCGAGGGCGATCACGGCCAGGGTCCCGACCAGCTCGGCCAGATCCGCCAGCGGCAGGAAGACCGCACGGATGCGCGCGCCGACCAGCTCGGCCGAGGCGATGGCGAGGTTCTGCTGGTGGTAGTCCGCAACGGCGTCGGCCTCGCGGTTGTAGGTCTGCACGAGGGCCGCGTTGGCCAGCCGTTCCTCGGTGACGGCGCTGAGCGAGCCGGCTCGCCGGCGCCGCTCGCGCGAGACGTCCTTGACCAGCCGGGAGAAGTGCCGGGCCACCCACCACAGGAGCGGCGCAGCGACCATCGAGACCAGCGCCAGCTGCCACTGCAGCCAGAACAGCGCGCCCGCGTAGATGACCAGCCGCAGCACCGCGCCGGTCCCGGTGGCGAACTGGCCGATCATGAACGACTCCACCGCTGCGGTGTCCGAGGTCAGGCGGGACATCGTGTCGCCGAGGCGGTTGCGGTCGTGCACATGGCTCGGATGGGCGAGCACGTGGGCGAACACCTTGGTCCGCAGCCCGACCAGGAAGCGCTGCGAGATCCAGGTGGACAGGTAGGCGTCGACGCCGGAGACCACGGCGCTGAGCAGGTTCAGGCCGACGTACAACGCCGCGATCCAGACCAGTGGCCCCAGCGTGGCCGGGACGAGGACGTCGTCGACCAGCTTCTGGAACAGCAGCACCTCCAGCACCGCGATCAACGGCGCGCCGGCCAGCAGCACGACGAGCAGTAGAAGCCACCAGCGCAGTGGCCGTACGTCCGGCCAGAACCGCCGGACCACCTGCCCCAGCGTCAACGGCGCGGCCTGGTCGACCAGCGGCGTGGCGTCGGGCGCCGGCCGCAGCAGCTGGACCAGCTGCTGGAACCGACGGCGAGGGCGGGCCCGAAGGCCCGCCCTCTCGGCGATGTTCACCGGCGCCGAGCCTTCGTCAGTCGTGGCTCTGCGACCGGGTGGTGTTGGTCCCGGTGTTGCTGTTGCTGTTCGAGCTGCTGTTGGAGCCGGCGCCCGAGTGGTGGCCGTGACGACCGCGACCGCGGCGGCCGCTGACGCGAGCCGGCTTGAGTGCCTTGAGCAGATGCGAGCGAGCCATGGTGACTACCTCCTTGTGGTGCCTCTTCACTGACACCGGGAACGATGCCCGGGCGCGGTGAGGTGACCGTGAGGCCGCGGTGAGAGGACTCTCATGCCGTCCTGGACGGCTGCCGGCCCCGGACCGGCTGGTAGCCCGCGAACCGCGGCTCCGCCACGCCCTCGCCACCGGTGAGGTCGGGCAGCTGCCGCTGGAGCTCGTGGAACCGCGCCGCGGCCAGCACCACCTCGAGGGTCGTGAACGTCTCGGTGGACCAGGCGCCGGTCGTGGAGGCGCCGAGCCGGCCGAGCTCCCGCTGCAGCGCCCCGGCCGACGCCGTCGGCGCGTCGACGCGCACGTCGACAAGGGGCTCGCACACCACCGTTCCCGCGTTCCGCAGCGCCTGGCGCGCCACTATCGGCGTGAGCTTGCGGTAGTCGACGGCGACGCTGAGCGGTCCCCGCGTGGACGGCGGACCGTCCCAGCTGCTGTAGCCGATCCGGTTCAGCGTGACCAGGCAGTCGGTGACCTGCCAGCCGTACAGCCCCGCCGTCAGCGCGGCCCGGACGTGCTGCTCGATGCTCTGCCGGAACGCGTCGTGGTTCTTGAACAGGTAGAGCGGGACGTCCTCGGCCGGCACGTCCGTGCGGAACCGCAACCCGGAACCCGGCGGCCCCGGATCGATCCGGAGTCCCACTGTCGCGTGGTACGGGTTGGTCTCGGTGTTGAGCACCTCCACCGCCTCGCCGGCGCGCCGTGGCCGCTCGACGTGGACGACCGTGGCGTCCTCGAACTCGACCTCGACGCCGTACTCGCGCGCCAGCGTCTCGGCGATGACCTCCTGCTGGACGCGGCCGTACAGCCAGACCGAGAGGCGGCCGAGGTCGTCGAGGCGTACGCCGATCAGCGGGTCCTGGTCGGCGAGCTGGACGAGCGCGGCACGCAGCCGGTGGCCCTCCGCCGGGTCACTGGCCGCCACGACCGCCTCGAGCGTGGGTGGCGGGAACTGGTGCTCCTCGCCGCTGGCGGCGCTGCCCACGGCGTCCCCCACCCGCACCCGAGCCGGGCCGCGGACCCGGGCGATCTCGCCGGCGCCGAGGCGGTCGGTCCGCACCCACTGCCCGGCGCGGTAGCCGGCGACCTCCACCACCTTCTCGGGCGCGGCACCGCCGAACGAGACGCGGTCGCGGAGGCCGAGCCTGCCTCGGAACAGCCGCAGGTACGCCACCTTCTCGCCGGCCGGGCCGCGCTCGATCTTGAACACCCTCGCGGCCAGGGCACCGTCGTCCTCCATGGGCGCCGGGGCGAGCAGCTCCACCAACGCGTCCATCAGCGGCTCGACTCCGGTCCCCAGTGCGGCTGATCCGCTGAAGACCGGGAACACCCGGCCGCGCCGCGTCTGCTCAGCCAGGGACCGGCGCAGGCGGCCCGGGTCCACGGCGGCATCGTCGGCGACGTACGCCGAGAGCAGCTCCTCGTCACGCTCGGTGAGGCGGTCCAGGAGGTCGTCGCCGGCCACCTCCACGGCGTACGGCGTGAGCCGCTCGCGGACCGCGGCCAACACTCGGCCGACGTCCGCCCCGATGCGGTCGGTCTTGTTGACGAACAGCACGGTGGGGACCTCCAGCCGCCGCAGCGCCCGCATCAGCACCGTGGTCTGCGGCTGCACGCCCTCCACCGCCGACAGGACGAGCACGGCACCGTCCAGCACGCTGAGCACCCGCTCCACCTCGGCGATGAAGTCCGGGTGGCCGGGCGTGTCGATCAGGTTGATGGTCGTGCCGGCGCGGTCGAAGGCGGCGACGGTGGAGCGGATGGTGATCCCGCGCTCTCGCTCGAGTGCGAGTGAGTCGGTCTGCGTGGTCCCCGCGTCGACCGAGCCGACGTGGTCGATGACCCCGGCGGCGTACAGCAGCCGCTCGGTCAGCGTGGTCTTGCCGGCGTCAACGTGCGCGAGGATCCCGAGGTTGAGTGTCCTGCGGAGCAAGCGTGGTCTCCTGGTGAAGGTTCGTGTGGGTCATGACGGACACGAACGCTGCTCGCATCGGACGCTCCTCTCGGGGATTGCTTGCTCGGGCTAGGCCCACGCTAGGGCCCTGGCCATGCGCGGGTCACCCGGTTTTCCGAGGCGTGCGCACGCGCGGCCGCCGCGGAAGCCAGACGACCCACGCCAGACACAAGCAAGAACCCCGCCAGCCTCATGGCTGGCGGGGTTCTCGGTGACTCGGTGAGCCAGGTCAGATCACTTCGTGATCTTGGTGACCCGGCCCGCACCGACGGTGCGGCCACCCTCGCGGATCGCAAAGCGGAGGCCGTCCTCCATGGCGATCGGCTGGATGAGCTCGACCGACATCTCGGTGTTGTCGCCCGGCATGACCATCTCGGTGCCCTCGGGCAGCGTGACGACGCCGGTCACGTCCGTGGTCCGGAAGTAGAACTGCGGACGGTAGTTGTTGAAGAACGGCGTGTGCCGGCCGCCCTCCTCCTTCGA
>JBKPRL010000133.1:0-13218 GCA_046734535.1 bacterium
GGACCGTGTCCTCATCAACAAGCAACGCCTACGGCGCACCAGCGACCTGCTCGGCGTGGTCCGCGTCACCGTCTTCTCACCGGACGACCTGTCGCTCGTCAAGGAGGGTCCGGCGCTGCGCCGGCGGTTCCTGGACCAGACCGCGGTGAGCCTCCATCCCCGGGCCGACGCCGACCGCCGCGATCTCGAGCGCATCCTGAAGCACAAGTCGACCCTGCTCAAGCAGGCGGGTGGGCGGCTGAGCGAGGACGCCGCCTTCACGCTCGACGTCTGGAACGTGAAGCTGGCCGAGGTCGGTGAGCGCATCGGCCGCACGAGGGCCGAGCTGGTCGCGGCGCTCGGTCCGCAGGCCAGCCGGGCCTACGCCGACCTGGCCGATGGCGACTCCGACGCGGAGGTGGACGTGCGCTACGAGCCGACGTGGCGGGCGATCGGTCTCGCCGAGGCGCTCGCCGGCGCGAAGGCCGACGAGGTGCGGCGCCAGGTGTGCCTGGTGGGGCCGCATCGTGACGACCTCGAGCTCCGCCTGAACAGGCTGCCCGCGCGGACGCACGCGTCGCAGGGGGAGCAGCGGACCCTCGCCCTCGCTCTGCGCCTCGCTGCGCACCGACTCGTGGCTCAACACGTGCATGACCCGCCGGTACTGGTCCTCGACGACGTGTTCTCCGAGCTCGACCCGGCCCGCAGCGCGGCGCTCGTCCGCCATCTGCCGGCCGGTCAGGTGTTGCTGACGACGGCGGGTCCGCTCCCGGCCGGCGCGGCCGTCGAGCGCACGATCCGCGTGGACCAGGGCAGGCTGACGGAATGAGCGAGCCGGGCGAGCGAATGGCCCGAGCGGCCGAGAGCGGAGATCGATGAGCGAGCGGGGTGAGCGAATGGCCCGAGCGGCCGAGAGCGGAGATCGATGAGCGAGCGGGGTGAGCGAATGGCCCGAGCGGCCGAGAGCGGAGATCGATGAGCGAGCGCGATCCGAAGCTGTTGCGCGACAGCGTCGACGAGGTGGTCCGCTCGCTGCGGGGGACGAGCGCCCGCAGCCTCGCGGGTGTGTTCTCCCGCTGGGAGGAGGCGGTCGGACCGCAGATCGCGGCCCACGCCCGACCGGCGGCATTGGTCGACGGCTGTCTCGTGGTCGAGGTCGACCACCCCACGTGGGCGACCCAGCTGCGGTTCATGGAGGGCGATCTGCTGACCCGCCTACGGGACGTCGCCGGTGTCGACGAGGTGGCCCGCATCGAGCTGCGGGTACGGCCCCGATAGCGCCGCTGGAGGGCCGATCCTCCGCCGCTTCGACACACCCCCGCGGTAGACTTGGAGCATCGCGAGACCGGTCTGGAGCGCTCGTCGGGGTCGGGTGACCCTGGGGCCCGGATCGGATCCGCCGAGATCTCCACCACTCCGAAAGGTCGCGCCTTGGCGAAGGACGTGAGCGACAAGTCCACCGAGTACGACGCGTCAGCCATCCAGGTCCTGGAGGGCCTGGACCCCGTGCGCAAGCGGCCAGGCATGTACATCGGGTCGACGGGTCTGGCAGGCCTGCACCACCTGATCTGGGAGGTCGTCGACAACTCGGTGGACGAGGCGATGGCCGGCTACTGCCGTTGCATCGTCGTCGTGCTCCAGGCCGACGGCGGCTGCCGGGTCGAAGACGACGGCCGCGGCGTGCCCGTCGACTCGTACCCCTCGGGCCCGCACAAGGGGAAGAGCGCGGCCGAGGTCGTGCTGACCGTTCTGCACGCCGGCGGCAAGTTCGGCGGCAGCAGCTACAAGGTCTCGGGCGGGCTCCACGGCGTCGGCGTCTCGGTCGTCAACGCGCTCTCGGAGCGCTTGGTCATCGAGATCGACAAGGACGGGTCGCACTACCGCCAGGAGTACGCCAAGGGGGGCAAGCCCCAGGGCAAGCTGGAACGGATCGGTCCCACGCCGTCGCGTGGCCGGACGTCCGGCACCACGGTCGTGTTCTGGCCGGACCCCACCGTCTTCAGCTCGGAGGGCACCGAGTTCCACGCCCGGACCGTGCTCGAGCGCCTACAGACCATGGCCTTCCTCAACAAGGGTCTCGAGATCCAGTTCATCGACGAGCGGCCCGACAAGGAGCAGAAGGTCAGCTACGTCTACAAGGGCGGCATCGTCGACTTCGTGAAGCACCTGAACGCCTCCAAGGAGGCGCTGTTCTCGCGGGTCGCGGCCTTCGCGGCCGCCGAGGACGGCCAGGAGATCGACATCGCCCTGCAGTGGAACACGGGGTACTACGAGGGCATCCACGGTTACGCCAACGGCATCTCGACCACCGAGGGCGGCATGCACGTGGAGGGTTTCAAGACCGCCCTTACCTCGGTGGTCAACAAGTACGCGCGGTCCCGCAACCTGCTCAAGGAGAAGGAGGAGAACCTCCTCGGCGAGGACATCCGGGAGGGCCTCACGGCGATCATCTCCGTCAAGCTCAAGGACCCGCAGTTCGAGGGCCAGACCAAGGCCAAGCTCGGCAACGTCTCGACCCGGTCGCTGGTGCAGAAGGTCACCAACGAGAAGCTGGCCGAGTGGTTCGAGGAGAACCCGACCGAGGCCAACCGCGTCGTCAAGAAGGCGAGCGCCGCGGCGCAGGCCCGTGTCGCGGCCAAGAACGCGCGCAACGCCATCCGGCGCAAGACCGCGCTGTCCGGCGCCGGCATGCCGGACAAGCTGAAGGACTGCTCCAGCCGCGACCCGCGCGAGAGCGAGCTGTTCATCGTCGAGGGTGACTCGGCGGGTGGCACTGCGGTCGATGCCCGCAACCCACGGACCCAGGCGATCCTCCCGATCCGGGGCAAGATCCTGAACGTCGAGCGGGCACGGCTCGACAAGATGCTCAAGAACCTCGAGGTCCAAGCCCTCATCACCGCCATCGGGGGCGGCGTGGGCGAGGAGTTCGACGCCGCCAAGGTGCGCTACCACAAGGTCATCTGCCTGGCGGACGCCGATGTGGACGGCAGCCACATCCGCACGCTGCTCCTGACCTTCTTCTTCCGCCAGATGAAGCCGTTGGTGGAGCACGGCTACGTGTACATCGCGCAGCCGCCGCTGTACTCGACCGAGGTCGGCCGGGAGAAGGTGTACCTGAAGAACGACCCCGCCAAGGCCGCCTTCCTGGCCGAGCACCCGAACCACAAGAAGGAGTTCGGCCGGCTCAAGGGCTTGGGGGAGATGGACTGGGAGGAGCTCAAGGACACCACCATGGACCCGGATCGGCGCACGCTGCTCCAGGTCACGGTGGAGCAGGCCGCGCTGGCCGACGAGATCATGAGCACGCTGATGGGCGACGAGGTCGAGCTGCGAAAGCTGTTCATCCAGCAGAACGCCCACGATGTGAGGTTCCTCGACATCTGATGTCCTCGTCACTCGCTCCGCTCCGCTCACTCCGTTCCTCGGAGTCATCTGTGTCGGCCTGCGGCCGACCCGTTGCGGAGGGCTGGTCATGAGCGACACCGGCGGGACGCTGCCGCCCGACGAGGGCGAGGAGGGCGCCCTGCGCTTCGGCGCCATCGAGCCGATCGAGATCCAGGAGGAGATGGAGCGGTCCTTCCTGGACTACGCCATGTCCGTCATCATGTCCCGCGCCCTGCCGGACGTGCGCGACGGTCTCAAGCCCGTCCACCGGCGGATCATCTGGGACATGGAGCAGCAGGGCTTCCGGCCTGACCGCCCCTTCGTGAAATGCGCCCGCGTCACCGGCGACACCATGGCCCGCTTCCACCCCCACGGCGGCCCGGCCATCTACGACGCCTTGGTGCGCATGGCGCAGCCCTTCTCGCTGCGCCACCCCCTCATCGACTTCCACGGCAACTACGGCTCACCGGACTTCGGTCCGGCCGCGGAGCGCTACACGGAGTGCCGGTTGCACGCGCTGGCCATGCAGATGGTCGCGGACATCGACGAGAACACCGTCGACCTCCAGCCGACCTACGACGCGGCCAACGACGAGCCCGTCGTCCTGCCCGCCCGCTTCCCCAACCTGCTGGTCAACGGCAGCCAGGGCATCGCCGTCGGCATGGCCACCAACATCCCGCCCCACAACCTGGGCGAGGTGATCGACGCCACCGTCCACTTGATCGACCACCCCGACGCCACGCCCGACGACCTCATGCGCTACGTGCAGGGTCCGGACTTCCCGACGGGCGGGTTCATCATGGGCCGCGCCGGGATCATGGAGGCCTACCGCACCGGACGGGGCAGCGTGAAGATGCGGGCCAAGGCCGCCATCGAGGAGACGGCCCGGCGGGGCGGCGGCATGGAGATCGTCGTCACCGAGCTGCCCTACCAGGCCAGCTGCAAGGCCATCGCCGGCCGCATCCAGGAGCTGGTCGACGCCGGCGAGCTCGAGGGCATCGCCGACGTCAACGACAACTCGGCCGGGGGCAAGACCAACTTGATCATCAGCCTGCGTCGGGACGCCAACGCCAACGTCGTACTGAACAACCTCTTCAAGCAGACACAGCTGCAATCCAGCTTCGCCGTCAACATGGTGGCGCTGGTCGACGGGGTGCCGCGCACCCTCAACCTGGTGCAGGCCCTCCAGGGCTACATCGCGCACCAGGTCGAGGTCATCACTCGTCGGTCGCAGTACCGCCTCGACAAGGCGCGCCGGGACGAGGAGATCCAGGAGGGACTGCTGCGGGCCCTCAACGTCATCGACGAGGTGATCGCCCTCATCCGCGCCAGCGAGGACCGCGCTGCGGCCCGCAGCGGCCTGATGGAGCGCTTCGGCTTCACCGAGCTCCAGTCCGAGCACATCCTGGAGATGCGCCTGGGTCAGCTGACCCGCCTGTCGCGGATCGACATCGAGCAGCGACTCGAGAAGCTGCGGGAGCAGATCGCGGACCTCGAGGCCATCCTGAACGACGACGCCCGGCTGCGGACGGTCATCAAGGATGATCTCCTCGCCATCAAGGAGCAGTTCGCCACGCCCCGCGTGGCCGCGGTGATGCTGGACGCCGGAGAGATGTCGGTCGAGGACCTGGTCGACGACAAGGAGCTGGTCGTCGTGATGACCGAAGCCGGCTACGTCAAGACGGTGGAGGCCGACTCCTTCAAGACGCAGGGCCGCGGCGGCCGAGGGGTGGCGGGGGCCAAGCTCAAGACCGACGATCTGGTCAGCCACATCATCTTCACGACCGCCCACGCCTTCCTGCTCTTCTTCTCGAACCGGGGCAAGGTCTACCGGCTCCGCGCGATGGACATCCCCGAGCGCGACCGGACCGCCAAGGGCATCCCGATCGTGAACCTGCTGCCGCTGGCCTCGGACGAGACCATTCGTGCCATCATCGACACGCGCACGTTCGCGGGGGAGCGCTACCTCTTCTTCGCCACCCGCGAGGGGCAGGTCAAGCGGACGGAGTTCACCGAGTACGACTCCGGCCGGCGAGACGGCCTCATCGCGCTCAACCTCCGCGAAGGCGACGAGCTGGTCCGGGTCATCGAGACGGCGGCCGGCGACGACATCTTCATGGTCAGCCAGACGGGCCAGACCATCCGCTTCAGCGAAGACGAGGTCCGGCCCATGGGCCGCGCCGCGGCCGGCGTGCGGGGCATGAAGCTGAAGGCCGGCGACTCGGTCGTGTCCGTCGACGTCGCCAGGGACGACGTGGCCATCCTGATCGTGACCGAGGCGGGCTACGGCAAGCGGACCCAGCTGGACCGCTTCAATCGGCAGGGCCGCGGTGGCCAGGGCGTCATGGGCATCCGGCTCACGGGGCGCAAGGGCCACGTGGTCGCCGCGTTCATGGTCGGCCTCGACGACGAGATCGTCGCCGTGTCCTCCGGCGGGGTGGCCATCCGCATGCCGGTCCGGGAGATCTCGTCCCAGGGCCGTGACGCCACCGGCGTTCGGATCATGAACCTGGACGCGGGCCAGGTCGTGGCCTCCGTGGCGCCGATCCTCGCCAACGGCGAGACATAACCCCTCGCCGATCGTCTCGGCCCTCCGAACTTCCCCCACCACTCGCCTCAGGAACAGGTGGTTGAAGCGTGGACGTTCGTGGACGTGGAGCTGCCGGCCAGGCCGTGCCCCTGGTCGCCGGGATCATGGCCGTGGCGGTGGTGCTGCTCATCACCGTGGCCGAGCTGGGCCGGACCGCCGCCGACGGCGCCAGGGCCAGGACCGCGGCCGACGCGGCGGCATTGGCGGGGGTCGCCGAGGGGCCTGACGCGGCCGCCCGCTTGGCCGCCGAGAACGGCGGCACGCTGGTCTCCTACGCCGCTGACGACGGCGCGGTCCTGGTTACGGTCCGCGTCGGCCGGGTCTCGGCCACCGCGCGAGCGGCATTGCTGGCCGATGACCACGCTCCGTCTCGGTCGGGTACTGTCACCACTCCGGCGCGCTCGTGACCTGAGGTTGGCGGATGAGACCGATACAGTCTCAGAGATGGCACTCGACGAACGGGCCGATGCCGTGACGACGGTGGACGCCGACGAGGCCGACACCCCGTTCCCCGGCCTGTCCGTCGCGCCCGCGCCGTCCAACGGCCACGATCACGAACCGGCCGACGACGCGCCCGAGGCGCACGATGCCGGCGAGCCGGACGCGGACGGGCGGGACGCCGGAGGGAGTGCGGACGGAGCCGAGACGTCGCCGTTCGCACCGCCCAACCCAGTCGCCACCAACGGCACCGGGGCGGTCGATCGTGTGCGCCCGGGGCGGAAGCGGACGAGCAAGCAACGGGCGTTGCTGCTCGCCGAAGCTGCTGCGGCGGAGGCGGCGGACGAGGAGCTGACAGGCCCGGAGGCGGAGCCGCCTGCCCACGTCGACCCGTTGCTGGCAGCCGCCGACGTCGAGGCCGAGACCGACCGCCAGCGGGCGACCCCCTCCGACCCGGAGGCCAAGGCCTCCACGAACGACAGGGCCGAGCCGGAGTCCGCTCCGATGCCGACGCCGTTCCTCCTGCCCGCGTCGGCTACCGCCACCGCCGTCAGCGCGGCGGTCGCCTTCGCCCCGTCGCCGTCGGTCACGGAGGCTGTTCCGCTCCTCGCGCCGTCACCCAGCGCCCTGGTGGGCTCCGAGGCGGACGCCAGCCCCGCCGTGGTCGTCGTGCCGCCACCCCCCCGGCCCCGCCGCCGCGCCCGGCCTCGGGTGCGGAAGGTCACCCGCATCGTACGCTCGGTCGACGCCTGGTCGGTCTTCAAGGTCGCCCTCGTCTTCTTCACCGCGATGGGCGTCGTCCTGCTGACGGCGGGCGTGCTGCTCTGGAACCTCGCCCAGACGACGGGGACCCTGGACAACGTCGAGGGCTTCTTCCGCGAGGCCTTCCAGTACGACTCCTTCAAGCTCCAGTCGGAGCCGATCTTCCGAGCCGGGCTGACGTTGATCGCGCTGTTCATCGTGATCGGCACCGGGTTGAGCGTGGTGATGGCGGTCCTGTTCAACCTGATCGCCGACCTCACCGGCGGGATCCGCCTGACGGTGCTGGAGCGGGAGGTCGTCGCCCGGGAAGACGTCCGCTCCGCCCGGGCCAAGCGCAAGCGCCTCCGCACGAAGCGCCCGCCGATCCAGCCGGCCACCCTCCCCCCGGACGTGCCGATGCCGCCACCCGCCGGCTGAAACGGTCAGTCATGTGCGTTCCGGCGGCGAGGTCGCCGGTTGAGCCGGCCGGCAGCCGGCTTGTAGCCTCAACGCTCCGGTACGGGGCTATAGCTCAGTCGGTTAGAGCGCATCCCTGATAAGGATGAGGTCGCTGGTTCGATTCCAGCTAGCCCCACAAGGTCAGCGGGGGATCGCCGCGGAGAGCGTCACTGGGATGTCGCAGTCACACGTCGGTGTACCTGGCTCCATGAACGATCGTGGTCAGGTGCTCGGGGGTGGCACGGTGGCCTTGTCGCCGCCGCGGACGCTGTCGAGCACCGCGCTGGCCTGCTGGTCGACGAGGCGCGTGAACAGCTGCTGGGCGTACCCGAAGATGGCAGCCCACGCGAGGATCTGAGCCGAGGTGTCGAGCGCGCTGAGGCCGGGGACGAACCCGCCTCGCATGAGGACCAGCCCGAGGATGGCCGTGACGGCACCGGTCGGCAGCTTCAGCACGGCCAGCGCGATGGGCACGCCGTAGGGCTCGGACGAGCCGCGGATTCGCCTGATCGCAGCGGCTGCGGCGACCGCCGCGGCCGTCGCGCCCAGGACGGCGACGATGAAGATGTCGAGCGGGCTCACGGTCCGGTCGATCTCTTTGTTGATCGCCGTGGCCGTCACCGCCGACTGCTCGCCCTCGTTGGGAATGGGGCCTGACTGCTCCGTCGGGCACACGACGGTGACCTCGCCTCCATCCTGCGGTGCGAAGCACAAGGGCACCGTCGTCGGGCTCTTCGCGCCAATGACGACCAGACCTATCGCCACGGCCAACATGCCGGCTGCGGTGGCGACGACGACGTTGCGGAAGCTGCGGACCCGCGTCTGCTCGCGTAGCGCCGCGGAGCTGGCGCCGCGCACTGCGCTCACGATGACGCCGCGCTCCTTGTCGATGATCGCCGTCGCGTGTGGATGCCTGACTCGGCGGAGGTCGTCGCCACTGCCGACCTCGAAGCCCACCTCCTTGGCGATTCGCCCGACCGCGACCCCACGGGGATCGGTTGGCTGGAGATGGCGGCCGACGTGGTTCAAGATGCTCGGCATCTGGCCGATCACATGGTCCGCGGGCGCCATGTGCAGGAGGTCTGCCTCCGCTGCGTCGAGGCTGCTGATCGCCGATTCGAGCCGGGCGCCGGTGCCCCGGAGTCCGCGCTTCGGGGGGCGCGCGGCCGCCCGCGCGTTCGCGAGGTGGTTGGCGATCGACGTCCTGAACACCCGACACGCGGTGTCGTTCCACTGATCACGCCCCACCTGGTCCACGCCCGCCGCCCAGTCCGCGAGCGCCTCGATCTCATCGGCTCGCGTCAGCGTGCCCTCACACCACGCTGTCCGCGGGCGGAGCTCCTGCTTCCCCTTGGCGGTGTTCGTGACCGCCGCAGATGACACAGGCCGCCCCATCGCCTGCGGAACAGTCCGCCCGTCCGCCGCGTGCTCGAGCAGCTCAGCCACAGTCTCCTCCTACGAATCCGGCATTCGCGACCTTTCTCGTCCTGAGGAGGCGTCCAGCGGACACGTGATACCGGAAATCACGAAGGGCCTCTTGAGTCAGCCGTCACGTATTTGGACCACTGAAGCCAGCCTCTTCGCGGTTGAAGAGACCGCCGAAAGGCAGACCAATGGAACACACTCCGAGCCGTTCAGCAGAAGAGGTCATGTCCACCGCTGAGAGGGACGACGTCATTGCGATGGGCGTCACGATGCCGGTCGAGGAGCCCCGTACGCGGACCTACCAGATCTGTCAGAGGTGTGGAGCGGTGCACCTCGACCATCGGTTCGCTCCCCGTACCCCGCGCGGCTCTCCTCTCACCGAAGTCGACCCGTGCGCCATCTGCAGGTCGGCGGAGGCACGGGAGGCAGAGGTGACTCGGGCGTTGGCGTCCTGATCCGCCGGTGGCCGCCGGTGGTGTCGCCGCTGCCGGCGGCGCCTGGGCTGACCAACGGCGAGGTGCGGGGCCTAGCGTGGCCGGCCGTGACGGAACGCGAACGTGGAGACGGTCACGTCGCGGAGGAGGGGCGAGATGAACCGAGCGTCTCTCACCGCTTCGCGCGGCACGTCAAGGCCGGGGCGGGCTCCGTCGCGGCGGCAGCGGTCGTGCTGTGCATCGCCACGGGTTGGGTCGTGCTCGGTGCCCTCACGGACTTCCCCCGCTGGTGGGAGCTGATGGCGACGGTCGGCGTGCCGTTCGTGACGCTGTTGATGGTGGTCGTGCTCCAGCTGACCCAGAACCACGATGACCGGGCGACGCAGCTGAAGCTCGACGAGCTCATCCGGGCCACGCACACCGCGACCAACCGGATGATGACGGTGGAGGACGCGAGCCGAGCGGACCTCGATCGCATCCACGAGGACTTCCAGTCGCAGGCCGAGTCGGCTGCCGAGGAGACGAGCGACGGACCGCGGGCGGACCCCCACTCGAGCGGCGTCACCGATTCGAGCCCGACACCTGGTTGACCCCTCACGTTTCGCGCTCACACCACGACCCAGAGTGCGAGAGCCCGACGCAGGGCCGGCGGTCCCCGAACCGGGCTTCCGATCGGAAACCAGGTCCCGCTCGTCAGGGATACCAGGGCGGAGCGGGGCCTGGCGCGCTCTGGTGTGCACGCTGGAGGGCTCCTCGCCATGCCCGCTCGCTCCGCGGGCGGGTCGGCGACCTCGTCATTTCGGGGCCACGCAGCGGCGTTCGTCCTATGCTCCCGCCCGGGTGAGGTAGCCGGCCCGGTTCCGGCCCGCTCCACAGGACCAGTCGGCAGGTGCAGCTCGTGGGCGATCGCTCACGGCGGGGGTATCCGTGACGTTCATCTCGCGAGAACCACTGGAGCAAGCGCAGCACGACATCCAGCAGCAGCAGAAGGCCATCAAGCAGCTGACCGATGCCAACGACCGCCTGCGCCGGCAGGTGCGCGCGCTCGAAGGCCAGATCGACGAGCTCAAGAAGGCCATGGTGGTCATCGTCAACGAGGTCGACTTCCACGAGCACGACCTGTCCGACCTCGCGGATGGCGAGACGGCCACGTTGCTCCCGAGGGTGGAGCAAGCTGCCGAACGCCTCGACGAGCTGGACCTCCGCTGTGACGAGAGCAACCGACGCCTTCGCGAGCTCGAACGGCAGTTCCAACAGCTGGTGGCGGAGCCCTCGGCCGCGGCGCCCGACATGATCACCACCGGCGAGCCGCCATGGCCGCCACCCGTCGCCTGACGGCGGCGGCAGAGGTCGGACGGCGCGGGGGCATCGACCGCCGCCGCCCGACGCGGTGCTAGAAGAACGACAGCACCGTGTCGTGAGGGAGGGCCTTCATGAGGACGCGCACCGTCGTGAGCACGCGAAGGGCGCTGTGGGTCGGTCTGGCGGTGGTCGCGACATCCGTGGTTGCGATCGCGGCGCTGGCCGGCCCGCTCGCCGCGGCGAACCCGTCGAACCCCGGCCGCACCAAGCCGACCATCGTGCTGGAGCACGGCGCCTGGGCCGACGGCTCGAGCTGGAACGGCGTCGTAGAAGCGCTGCAGCACCGCGGCTACACCGTGATGGCGCCTCCGAACCCGCTCCGCGGCCTGGCGAAGGACGCCGCCTACCTGGCCAGCTTCCTGTCGACCATCAAGGGACCCATCATCGTCGTCGGCCACTCGTACGGCGGCGCGGTGGTCACCAACGCGGCCACCGGCGACTCTGCAGTGAAGGCGCTCGTCTACGTCGACGCGTTCATCCCTGACGAGCATGACACCTTGCTGGGACTGGTCGGCTCCGAGTCCTGTCTGTCCGGTGGTGGCGACCCGGCGAAGGTCTTCAACTTCGTCCAGGATCCCGGCCTACCGGCGGGGGAGCCGGAGCTGTTCGCCAAGCCCGATCCCACCAGCGCCTACCCGGGCTTTCCGGCCTGCTTCGCCAACGACCTGCCGGCCGCGCAGGGCGCGGTCGTCGCCGCGACGCAGCGGCCGATCGCCCTCGGTGCGCTCAACGATCCCTCGGGCGTGCCGGCCTGGAAGACGATCCCCTCGTGGGCCCTGATCGGCACCGTCGACCGGGTGATCACCCCGGCGCAGCAGCTCAGCATGGCGAACCACGCGGGCGCCCACATCGACCGGGTGAAGGCCTCCCACCTGTCGCCCGTCTCCCATCCCGACGCCGTGGTCGACCTGGTCGTCGACGCCGACAGCGCCACCTCCTAGTGTCACCGCGGGATGGGCGGTGGCACTCGCCGTCCGGTCTCTCCCCCGCGGTCGTACGATCGGACCGCGATGAGCACCAGCGGGTCCCGGGCCGTCATCGTCCGCCCGCGGGACGCGTGGGTGTCGTTCGCGGTGGCCGGGCTCGGGCTGATCCTGCTGCTCGGTCTCATCCAGGTGCCGGACGTGGATGGGGCGCTCTCGCTGGCCATCGTCTGTGTCCCGCTCGGCATCGTGCCGGCGGCGTTCGTCGGTGTGCAGTACCGGCTGGTCGCGCAGCGGACCTCACCGGCGATCAGCGCGCGGCGACGAAACTCGTTCACGGCGGTCGTTGGTGTCTCCGGCGCGGCCGATGCCGTGGCGCTGGCCGGGATCCTCTGGCACTTCAACCGCTGGTCGTCGACGTTGTTCCTCGTACTGGTGATCGCGGGCGCCATCGTCCACGTGGCCATCAGCGACTGACCGCCGGCCCCGTCCGGGGAGGCGGTCAGGTCTGGTCGTCCACGTCGGCCTCCGGCGCGTTGGTCTTGACCGAGTCGATGCCGTACAGCGCGCTCTGCTTCGACTCGTAGGCCTCTCCCGTGGCGATGATCTGGCCGTTGCTGGCCTTGAGGCGGAACCGGAACTTGCCCGCCGCGTCCTTGTAGAGCTCGAACGTGCCTGCCATGGCGCCCTCTCATCCCGCCCTCGACGGCGAGAGCCTAGGTCGGGGCAACGCGAGCCGTGGCGGAGCCACCGGTAGTGTCCGCACCCATGGTGAGGGTGATCCGCCGCGCACTGCTGGCGGTCGGCGTGGCCGGGATGATCGCCGCTGTCCTCCGGTTGCGGGGCCGGGGAGGCGTGCCACCGCAGCGAGGCGGCTGGCAGGAGGTCCCCTTCACCGAGCGTCCCTGATGCGCATCGGCGTCGTCGGCCACGGCGTCGTCGGCCGCCGCGTGGTGAGCAACCTCTTCGACCGGCCGGAGGTCACGCGGATCCTGCTCATCACCTCCCGCCAGACGCTGGCGGGTCAGGTCAAGGTGGCGCTCACCGACGAGCGGGCGCTGCGGGACGAGGCCGAGGTCGTGGTGCTGGCCACGCCCGATCCACAGCACGAAGCGGCTCGGGTGTACCTCGAGGCTGGCCGCGCGGTGGTCACCACGAGCGACGACGCCACCGATGTCGAGTCGCTCCTCGCGCTGGACCGGCTGGCGGTACGCAACGGCTGCGCCTTTGTCGTCGGCGCGGCCGCGTCCCCCGGCCTCACCGGCCTCCTGGCCCGGTTGGCCGCAGAGGAGCTGGACGCCGTGGACGAGATCCACGTCGCGTTCCACGGCACGGGCGGCCCGGCCTGCGCGCGCCAGCACCACGCTGCGCTCGGCTCCCTCAGCCGGGTCTGGTACGACGGCGCGTGGCAGGAGCGTCCCGGCGGGACGGGAAGGGAGCTCTGCTGGTTCCCCGACCCGATCGGTGCCCACGACTGCTACCG
>JBKPRL010000134.1:0-12809 GCA_046734535.1 bacterium
TACGGCCTCACCGTCGAGGCCGGCACGCCACTGGCCCTCGACCCCGCCCGCCACCCCGACGACGACGACCAGGCCAGCAAGTACGAGGCCGCCGACGCCCTCTTCGCGGCGTCCGGCCTGGCGTGCTACGAGATCTCCAACTGGGCTCGACCGGGCCACGAGTGCCGCCACAACCTCCTCTACTGGTCGCAAGGCGACTATCGGGGCTTCGGGTGCGCGGCCCACTCCCACCGCGCCGGGCGGCGCTGGTGGAACGTGCGTACTCCCGAGCGCTACGTCGACCTCATCGAGGCTGGGGAGCCGGCCGAGAGCGCCGGCGAGGACCTGGATGCATCCGCGCGACGGATGGAGGGCCTCCAGCTACAGCTGCGGACCCGCTCCGGTGTGCCGGGGGATGCGTTGGACGCGGACGAGCTGCCGGGCCTGGTGGAGGAGCAGGGGGACCGGTTGGTGCTGACCCGGGCCGGTCGGCTGCTGGCCAACGAAGTGGCGCTGCGGCTGCGGTGATGCGGGTCGGCGCCGCAGTCATGGCCGTGGTCGTGCGGGAGCCGTCCTGGTAGCGTGCCGGGCTCCGGGCGCGTAGCTCAGTTGGTTAGAGCGCCACCTTGACACGGTGGAGGCCTGCAGTTCGAGTCTGCACGTGCCCACGGACGGGAGGATTGCCTCGAGTGAGCCGTCGGGCGGACACTCGCTCGGCGCCTCCCACCGCCCGGTGGTGCGTCAGGCACTGCGGCCATGGCCGGTGTTGGCGCGCCACTCGTCGGCCAGGAGGGCGTAGCCGTACCCGTCCATCCACTCGCCGGAGCGGTGCAGCGCGTCGAGCACGGTGTGTTGCTCCCTGCGCATCCCGACCCGCTCCATCAGCCGCCAGGACGTGACGTTGCCCGCGAAGCAACCGGCCACGACCCGGCGCAGACCGAGCTGCTCGAAGCACACCCGAATGATCTCCTGGACGGCTTCGGTGGCGTAGCCGTGTCCGACGTGGTCGGGGTGCAGCACCCAGCCGATCTCGGCCTGGGTTCCCGCCGCCTGGTCACGGACCTCCGTCTGCGACCAGGCATCCTCGATGCGCACGAGGAGGTTGCCGATGACCTCGCCGTCGCGCTCGATGACGAGGGTGTTCGCCCGCTCGGCGGCGTCCCGGAATGCGGCACCGAACGCCGCACGATCTCGGTACTGGGTGGTCACCCACATCGACGTCGCCTCGAGCTTGCGGTACGACCAGATGGCCTCCTCGTCGTCATCCTCAGCAGGCCGGATCAGGAGACGACGGGCGAGCACTGGCCAGTCGACGTCATCGAGCGACACGGTCACACCGCTGATCATGGAACAGGCCGACAGCCAGCGGAAACGAACAGTCCCGCACGAGGCCAGGTCGGCGACAACCTCTTCCCGCACGTCCCTTTCCCGAGTCGCCGCTGCCCCATGACGGCCGCAGCGGCTCTAGCGTTCTGCGATGGCGCTCAAGGACTACATCGTGCAAGAGGTCGCGATCGATTGCGAGGCAGGACTGCTCTCTCGGCGGGAGGCGCTCCGGCGCCTCGGCCTGCTCGGCGTGACTGCGGCCGCGGCGACCGCCCTGCTGGCGGCCTGCGGCGATGGCGGTGATGAGGGCTCCTCGAACAGCCCGGCGGCGAGCAGCGCCGGCGCAACGCCGTTCAGCGGTGCCCCGGCCGGCGAGTCGTCGAGCACGCCGACCTCCTCCAGCGGGGACGCGCCGGCGACGGCGGAAGGCGAGGAGATCCGCTTCAGTGGTCCCAGCGGCGAGCTGATCGGCGTCGTCGCGGAGACCGACACGCCCCGCGGTGCGGTGTTGGTGATCCATGAGAACCGTGGGCTCACCCCGCACATCCGGTCCATCCCGCCCCGTCTGGCCGCCGACGGCTACACCGCGCTGGCCGTCGACCTGCTGTCGGAGGAGGGCGGGACGGCGAGCCTGCCCACCGAGGGCGACGCCACCGGGGCGCTCGGCAACGCCCCGATCGAGCGGATGATCGCCGACCTGCGCGCCGGGCTCGACGAGCTGGGCCGCAGGGCGCCGGACGCCAAGCTGGCGACGATCGGGTTCTGCTTCGGCGGTGGCATGACGTGGCAGCTGCTGGCCGCCGGTGAGCCGCGGCTGGCAGCGGCCGTCCCCTTCTACGGTCCGTTCCCGACCGGTGCCAACCTTGCCGGCTCGCCGAACGCGGCGGTGCTCGGCATCTACGCCGGCCTCGACGACCGCGTCAACGGAACCAAGGACGCGGCAGAGGCCGCGCTCGCGGCGGCCGCGCTCACCCATGAGCTGCGGGTGTTCGACGGCGTCGACCACGCATTCTTCAACGACACCGGTTCTCGCTACGACGCCGGCGCGGCGGCGCAGGCGTACCAGGCGATGCTCGACTGGTTCGGCCAGCACCTCGCCAGCTGAGCACCGCGGTCGGTCCACGCCGCCCCTCGGCCCGCACCAACCCGGTTGGGGCTGTCGATCGACGGGCCGCTCGTTCGTCTCTTGATCGGAACCGCCCGCCCGGGCGGTCCGACCACCACCTGGAGGAGAACGACATGCCCAAGTACGTGCTCGCCTACCACGGCGGCCGCCGCCCCGAGAGCCCGGCCGAGCAGGCCAAGGTCATGGAGGCGTGGGTCGCGTGGTTCGGCACCCTCGGCGACGCGGTCGTCGACGGTGGCAACCCCGTCGGCGCGGCCAAGACGGTCTCGTCGGACGGCTCGATCACCGACGGCGGAGGCGCCAACCCCCTCAACGGCTACAGCCTCGTGACGGCCACCGACCTCGACGCCGCGGCTGGCCTGGCCAAGGGCTGCCCGATCCTGAGCGCCGGCGGCTCGGTCGAAGTGGCCGAGGCCATCGACATGTAGCGACAGGCCCTCGGTGGGCGGGGGGCCAGGTGAGGCCCTCCGCCCATGACCCGCCGCCGGCCGGCCCGCACCATCAGGCGTCACGGTCGAATCTTCGCTGGGCCGTCTACGGTCGGCCGGACGGCCAGACTGGGTTGGTGCCGACCCGCCACGACCGTGACGCCGGTGGCGATCCGGCGGTGCTGGCCGCCAAGGCCTCGCTCCGGGAGCAGGTCTGGGCGGCGATGGCGGTGCCCGGCGTGCGTCGCTTCCCGGCGCCCGACGGGCGGATACCCAACTTCGTCGGTGCCGAGGCCGCGGCCGGACAGCTGGCCGGGACCGAGGCGTGGACGTCGGCGCAGACGCTCAAGGCCAACCCTGACTCGCCCCAGCTGCCGGTCCGGCGCCAGGCGCTCGAGGGCGGCAAGACGGTGTTCATGGCGGTGCCCCGCCTGGCCGATCCGCACCCCTTCTTCCGTCTCGACCCCGACCATCTTGCCGACCCGCCCCGCACGGCGGCCTCGATCGCCGGTGCCGGCCGCTCGGCACAGCGGGTCGCGGTGGAGGACCTGGACCCGGTCCAGCTGGTCGTGACCGGTTGCGTGGCCGTCGGCCGAGACGGCGCTCGGCTGGGCAAGGGCGGAGGCTTCAGCGACCTGGAGCTGGCTCTGGCGGCAGCGGCCGGGCTCGTCGACGAACGGACGCTCGTCGCGACCACCGTCCACCCGGTCCAGGTGGTCGACCCCGGTGCCATCCCGACCACCCCGCACGACATCCACGTCGACCTCATCGCCACCCCCGACGGCGTCGTCACCTGCCCTCGCCGGCGCGGGCACCGCCTGCCCGCGCTCGACTGGGACGAGCTGACAGAGGACAAGATCGCCGCCATCCCGCTCCTCGCCCGGCTGGCCCGGGCCCGTGGCCGCTGAGCGCTCCCCTCAGACGGACAGGTCGGCGGCCAGGCGCTGCACCATCGGGGCCAGGCGAGCCAGCTCCTCGAGGTGGGCTGCGCTCAGGCGCTCCAGCAGGTCCCGGCCCCGGCGGGTGAGCTCCAGTCGCACGAGTCGGCCGTCGTCCGCGTCGGGCAGGCGGCACACCAGCCCGGCTTCCGCGGCGCGGTCGACCAGCTCCACGGCGCTGTGGTGGCGCACGAGCAGGTCGCCGGTCGCTCGAGTGGCGATCCGCGACGTTGTCGTCGTCGGCCCGGGGGAGTCGGTGTACGCCGCGCTCTCGCGCATGGTCGAGGAGAGCGTCGACCACCTGCCGGTCGTCGACGGGGCCGGGTGGTCGGCATGTGCACGCGGGCCGATCTCCTCCAAGTCCGCATCCGCGACCTCGATCAGGAGCGGGTCGAGCGCGGATGGCTGCCCGCCCGCCTGCCTAGCATCGGTCCATGATCACCGCCGTCCACACCATCGTCTACGCCGATGACGCCGAGCGGGCCAGGGCGTTCTTCCGGGACGTGTTCGGCTGGCCCCACGTGGATGCGGGCGGTGGCTGGCTGATCTTCAAGACCGGGCCGAGCGAGCTCGGCGTCCACCCGACGGATCCGCCCGGCCAACCCCGCCACCAGATCACGTTCATGTGCGACGACATCACCGCGACGCTGGCCGACCTGAAGGCCAAGGGCGCCGAGGTCACGCAGGACATCCGCAACGACCCGTTCGGCCAGACGGCGGTGATCGAGGTGCCCGGCGGCGCCGGCGAGATGATGATCTACCAACCGCGCCACGCGTCGGCGTTCGACATCGACTGACCGCGGGTTGGCCGCGGAGCGCGTGCTGACCGGGCGCGAGCTCAACCGCGCCCTACTCGCCCGTCAGCTGCTCCTCCACCGAACCCGGACGTCGCTGCCGCGGGCGCTCGAGCGCATGGCTGGGATCCAGGCGCAGTACGCGCCGGCCATGTACCTCGGCCTCTGGTCGCGCGTCGAAGGCTTCCGCCGTGCCGACCTCACGAGCGCGCTGGAGCGACGCACCGTCGTGCAGGGCACGCTGCTGCGCTCGACCATCCACCTCGTGTCCGCCGCTGACTACTGGCCGTTCGCGATCGCCGTCCGAGAGGCCCGACGCGAGTGGTGGCGGCGTGTCCAGGCCAAGGGCCTGACGGAGCCGGACCTGGTGGCGCCGATGCAGCGGCTCCGGGCCCGTCTGGCGGCCGGCCCGGTCACGCAGGCCGAGCTCGACGACGCGGTCGGCCAGCCGCCAGTGCCCGGCATCGGCCTGTGGGTGGACCTGGTTCGGGTGCCGCCGTCCGGGACCTGGGAGCGCCGGAGGGCCGACCGCTACGCGTCCGCGGAGGCCTGGTTGGGTCCGCCCGGGATCGAACCGGGGGCGGCGAAGGAGCACCTCCTTCGCCGCTACCTGCACGGGTTCGGGCCGGCGCGGCCCGTCGATGTCGCCAGCTGGGCCGGCCTCCCGGCCCGGGAGACCCAGGGCGTCCTCGACCGGCTGGCGCTCCGTCGCTTCCGTGACGACGCGGGCCAGCCCCTGGTCGACGTGCCGAGGGCGCCCCTCCCCGCCGGCGACAGCGAGGCACCGGTCCGCTTCCTGGCTCAGTGGGACGCCAGCCTGCTCGCCCACGCCCGCGGCAAGGGCGTCCTGTCGGACGAGCTGCGACCCGCGGTCTTCTCGAACCGCAACCCGCAGTCGGTGGCCACCGTGCTGGTCGACGGCGCAGTGGCGGCCATCTGGCGCTACGACGGCGACGCCGTGCGGATCGAGCCGTTGCGCCGCCTGCACCGGTCGGAGGCGAAGGCCGTCGATCACGAGGCTGAGCGGCTGACCGTGTTCCACCGCGACGGTTGACCGGATCCGGCCGTGGCACCCGCCGCGCGCACCACCTGACCTGCGGCGGGCCATCCGCGCCGCGTGGTCGGCGGCGATGCCACGATGGCAGCTCATGACCAGCACGACGACGGACCTGTGGTCCGAGCCGGTCACCCGCCGGATCTTCGGCATCGTCCCCGACGAGGCCGTCCGGCGCCATCCCAGCGAGCTGTGGCGCATCGGCGTGGCGGCGGTGGTCGTGGCCGTGACCGCCGTGATGTCGCTCCACGTCTCGAAGCTCGAGCAGGCCTCCTACGCCCTGATCTCCGACATCCCCGAAGGCGTGCGCGACGGGTTCTGGGTCGTCTACCTCGTCGGAACGGTCGGCGTGCTCATCGGCCTGACGGTCGTGGTGCTCGTCGCCCGCCGCCACCGCTTCGCGCTGATCCTCATCGCCGCTGGCGTCATCGCGCTCGCCCTCGGTGCGCTGCTCCAGGCCGTCGTCGGCTCGGCCGCGGTGCGGCAGGCCGCAGGTCTCGACGACCCGGCCACGCCGACCTACCCCGTCATCCTGCTGGCGGTGTCGACGGCGGTCATCCTGGTCGCCTCGTCCTACCTGACGCGGACCGCGCGGCACCTCGTCGTCGCCCTGCTGATCCTGGCCTGCCTCTCGGCCACGCTGCTCACGCTGGGGCTGTCGGCCGACGTCATCGGCGCCCTGGCGCTCGGCTGGGGCGTCGCGGCCGCGGTCCGCTTCGCGGTCGGATCGCCGGAGGGCACACCGTCGGTGGCCGAGGTCGCGAGCGCGCTGACGGAGCTCGGCGTCCGAGTGCGCGACCTCGACCTGACCCGGGAACAGGTGTGGGGCGAGGTGCGCTACACGGCCGTCGAGGAGACGGTCGACGGCGACGGCGGCGAGCCGCTGTCGATCGTCGTCATCGGCCGCGACGCCAGCGACGCACGGCTCTTCTCGAAGCTCTGGCGCTTCCTCTGGTACAAGGACTCGGGACCCGAGGTCTCGATCACCCGGCTCGGGCAGCTCGAGCGCCGGGCCTACCTGTTGCTGCTGGCCGCGCAGGCGGGCATCCCGACCGAGCACGTCGTTGCGGCAGGCACTGCGGGCGAGGACGAGGACGCCGTGCTCGTGCTGCGCGAGCCGGCCGGCGTCCGCCTACCCGCGCTGCCCGCCGACCAGCTGACGGACGCCGTCCTCGTGGACGCCTGGTCGATGGCCGAGCGGCTGCACGGCGCCCGCGTGGTGCACGGCACGCTCACCGCCGGCAACATCCTCCGCCAGCGCGACGGCTCGATCGCAGTCATGGACTTCACACGGGCGAGCAGCTCGAGAACCGCGACCGGGCTCGCGCTGGACCGCGTCCAGCTGCTCTCGACGACGGCCGCGCTCGTGGGGGAGGACCGCGCCCTCACCGCGGCCCAGGCGGTCCTCGGGCCCGACGGTCTGGCCGAGCTGCTGAGCTTCCTCGAGCCGGCCGCGATCTCGGCCCCGGCCCGCAAGGAGATGGGCGACAGCAAGGACCTCCTGAAGCGGCTGCGCGAGGCCGGGGCCGAGCGGGCCGGGGTCGATCCACCCACCCTCGTCCCGCTCCGACGCATCTCGTTCACGAACGTCCTGATGGCGGTCGGCACGATCGTGGGCGTCTACCTGCTGATCGCGCAGTTCAGCGACGTGCCCGACCTGGGGGAGAGCCTGCGCTCAGCACAGAAGGGCTGGGTCGTCGTCACCGCCCTGCTCTCGCAGCTGCCGCAGTTCGCAGGGGCCTTCGTGATGTTGGGGTCGGTCGCCACCCAGCTGCCCTACGGCCCGACCCTGGCTGTCCAGTTCGCCAACAACTTCACCGGGTTCGTCGCCGGCTCGGTCGGCACGACGGCCATGATCATCCGGTACTTCCAGCGCCAGGGGCTCACCATCGCGGTGGCCGTCAGCTCCGGCGTCCTCAAGACCATCTCGGGCATGGTGGTCCAGTTCACGCTGATCGCCATCGCCCTGGTCGTCACCTGGGGGGACTACGACCTGTCGCTCGGCGGGTCGAGCTCGTCCAGCTCGAGCTCCGGCGGGGGCGGCCACACGGACCTCATCCTCCTCGTGATCATCGTGGCCGGCGTCGCCATCGGCGCGATGGTGACCGTCCCCAAGCTGCGCAGGCGGGTGCACGGGATCCTCGCCCCGCAGCTCGCCTCGGCCCGGGTGAACCTGCGGGAGATCGCCAGCATGCCGGGTAAGGCGCTGCAGCTGTTCGGCGGCAACCTGGTCAGCGAGCTGCTCTTCGCCATGACGCTGCTGGCGGCACTGCACGCGTACGGTCAGTCACTCCCGCTGCTGCAGGTCATCCTGATCAACAGCTTCGCCTCGCTCATCGGCGGGCTGGCTCCGATCCCTGGGGGCATGGGCGTCGTCGAGGCCGGCATGATCGCCGGGTTCACGGCCGCCGGCGTGCCCCAGACGGAGGCGGTTGCCGCCACCTTCACGGCCCGCACCTTCACGACCTACCTGCCGCCGATCTGGGGCTGGTTCGCCCTCCGGTGGCTCCGCCGGCGCAACCTCGTCTGATCTCGGCCGGGACGTGGACCGGTGCGACCGGTTCGCCCCGGTCCGGCTCGCCAGGAGCGGTCCGGGTGGGCGACACTGACCCGCCGCGCAAGGAGGTCCGATAGGTGAGCAGCGAGACGTCGCCCACCTCGTCAGTGGTCGTGGTCGGAGGGGGCTTCGCCGGAGTCGGTTGCGCGAAGGCGCTGGCCAAGCACGGCGTCCGGGTCACGCTGCTCGACCAGCACAACTACCACCAGTTCCAGCCCCTGCTGTACCAGGTGGCCACGGCGGAGCTGGCGGCCACCGACGTCGCTCGGTCGTTGCGCGCCATCTTCACCCGATCGCCCTCTGTGGCGGTCAAGCAGCTCCGGGTCACGAGCGTCGACCCGGCCACGCGGACCGTCACCTGCGCCGGTGGCGAGACGTTCACCGGTGACTACCTGGTGCTCGCGGCCGGCTCGCGGCCGAGGTTCTACGGGACGCCCGGCGCCGCAGACCGCACCTTCCACCTCTACTCGCTGGTCGACGCCAGGCGCCTCCGCTCGCGCCTGTTCGCCATCTTCGAGGAGGCCGACGTCCACCCCGACCGCATCGACCAGGGGCTGCTGAACATCGTCATCATCGGGGGCGGCCCGACCGGGGTGGAGACGGCCGGCGCGGTAGCCGACCTCGTCACCGACATCATGCCGAAGCGCTTCCACGACCTGCCCGTCGAGCGGGCGCGGATCTACCTGGTCGACCACGGTCCGGTCGTGCTGAACGGGTTCTCCGACACGGCGCACGCGTACGCGAAGCGCGAGCTGGAGCGCTTCGGCGTCACCGTGCTGTTGAACACCGGGGTGGAGGAGATCCGGCCGGACCGCGTGATGCTGAGCGACGGCACCGAGATCCTGACCCGCACCGCCGTCTGGGCGGGCGGGGTCCAGGCCGCCGCGCTGGCGGAGGCGGCCGGCGTGACCCAGGGCGCCGGCGGCCGACTCGGCGTCACCCGCGAGCTCACGATCGAGGGCTTCCCTCGGATCTACGCCGTCGGCGACATCGCCAACACCCCGGACGCCGCCGGCAAGGAGCTCCCGCAGCTCGGCTCCGTCGCCCTGCAGGCCGGCCGGTGGGCCGCCCGCAACATCCTCGCCGACATCGAGGGCCACGCTCCGACGCCGTTCCACTACAGGGACAAGGGGATCATGGCCATGATCGGTGACGGCGTCGCCGTGGCTGAGGTCGGACCGCGCCACCACGAGCTGCACGGCCGGCTCGGCTTCGCGGCGTGGCTGGGCGTGCACGCCTGGCTGATGAGCGGCGTCCGGCAGCGGGTGGACGCCTTCATCGCGTGGGCCTGGGACTTCGTCGGGTCCAGCCGCTCGTCGTCGATCATCGACGATCCGGAGGCCGCGCGGATCGATTGGGGCGACGAGGACGAGGACGCCGAGCGTCCGTCCGAGCCGCCCGCGGAGGGTCAGCCGACCGCCTGATCAGGCGGGGTGACCTCGCTGCTGAGGGTCCGCTGTGATCAGATCGCGGGCATCAGTGCGCCCGTCGTCACCTCTGCTCGGACTGTCGCGCCCCCGAGCGGGGCGGTCCGTTCCCGCTACCTCCCAGGCCTGGACGGGCTGCGGGCTGTCGCCGTCGTTGCTGTCCTGCTGTACCACGCGGACGTGGCGTGGCTGCCGGGTGGCTTCCTCGGCGTCGACGTCTTCTTCGTCATCAGCGGCTACCTGATCACCATGCTCCTGCTGGAGGAGCACCACCGCTCGGGCAGCATCGGCGTGCGCCGCTTCTACGGACGCCGGGCCCGCCGCCTGCTCCCCGCCCTCTTCCTGCTGCTGGCGACCACCTGCGCCGTCGTGGCGCTGTTCTTCCGCGACGAGGCGGCCAGGCTGCGGCCACAGGTCCTCTCGGCGCTGACCTACTCCACCAACTGGTACCTCATCGCGACCGACGGCTCGTACTTCCAGCAGCTCGGGCGCCCCCTGGTGCTGCGCCACCTGTGGTCCCTCGCGGTCGAGGAGCAGTTCTACCTGCTGTGGCCGCTGGTCCTCGTCGTGCTGCTGCGCCGGTTCCGAGGCCGGCTCGGTCCCATCGCGCTCGCCATCGCGGGCGCGACCGCCGCGTCAGCCGTGTGGATGGCGGTGCTGTACCAGCCCGGGCACGACCCGAGCCGCCTCTACTACGGCACGGATACACGGATCTCGACGATCCTGATGGGCGCCCTTCTCGCGCTGTTCTGGCGTCCATCCGCACTCGCCCACGGCGGAGCTCGCCGGCACGGACCGCTCTTCGACCTGATCGGCATCGCCGCACTGGCCGGTGTCGTCCTGTTCTTCCTCCACTCCACGGACACCGCGGGGAGCCTGTATCGGGGCGGCTTCGTCGGCCTGGCCGCGCTGTCGGCGTTGGCGGTGGCCGCGGCCACCCACCCGGGCACCCACTTCGGCAAGGCGCTGGGCGCAGGCGCACTGACCTGGATCGGCGTCCGCTCCTACGCGCTCTACCTCTGGCACTGGCCGATCTTCGTGCTCACCCGGTCGGATGTCGACGTCCCCCTGAGCGGCTGGCCCCTGCTCGTCATCCGCCTCGGCCTGACCGTCCTGCTCGCCGACCTGTCCTACCGCCTGGTCGAGCGACCCATCCGCCGCATCGGGCTGCGGTACTGGGTACGGCGGACCGTACGCATCGGTCCGCCCGGTCGCCGCCGCCCGGTGGCGGCCGCGGTCGTGCTGGGCACGGTCGTGGCGGCCACCGGCGTGGCGGTGGTCATGCGGGCCGGGAAGCCACCCGTCAGCGACATCGAGCAGAGCCTCCGCGCCGGCCAGGCGGCCATCGCCAGCGCGCCCACCGCCGCCGAGCCGGTGTCCACCGTCGCTGTCGCGCGACCCGCGTCGAAGCCGGTGACGGTGGCGGACGACACGGTGGCGCCGCTCACCACGGTCGCCGTCGGCACGACGCCACCGACCGAACCCACCACGCTCCCGCCGACGACGGCCGCGCCGGCCACGACGGCCGCTCCGCCGCCGGTCGCGCCGGTCGCCGGTCCGGTCGTGGCCCTCGGTGACTCGGTGATGCTGGGCGCCGCGCCGGCGCTGCTCTCCACGTTCGGTCCCGGAACGGTGGTCGACGCCCAGGTGGGGCGCACGCTCTGGCCGGTCATCGGTCAGCTCGCGGCGATGAAGGCGGCCGGTCAGCTCGGCCCGACGGTGGTGCTCCACTTCGGCGACAACGGCGGCATCGACCCGGTGCTGATCGCCAAGGCCATGGAGTCCTTGGCGGACGTGGCGCGGGTCCTGTGGATCAACGTCAAGGTCCCCCGGTCCTGGGAAGGGCGGGTCAACCAGACCCTGGCCGAGGAGATCCCGAAGTACCCGAACGCCCGCCTGCTCGACTGGAAGGGTCTCGCGACCGACCCGTCGATGTTCTACGAGGATGGGATCCACCTGCGGCCGAGCGGCGCGGCGTTCTTCGCCCAGTCGATCCGGGACGCGCTGACCCAACCCTGACTCCGCGGGCACGACCCCTGACCGGGCAGGGCGCGTCTGCTTGAATCTCGTCCATGCGCTGGGATCCGAGGGGAGTGCGACGCGCCGCTGCTGACGTTCCGCCGGGACCCCGGGGAGCCCGGTGAGCGCACCCGCGGTCGTCGACCCCGCCCCGCCGGTCATCGTCGAGCCGAACCGCCCCAAGTACGAACGCTCGCCGATCCTCGTCTTCAGCCTGCTCGTCGCCGCGTTGATCGTCGTCGTCGCGGTCGTTCTCGGGGTCGCGGCCAAGCAGACGATCCTCGACTTCCACGTCGCCGTCCTCCGGCTCTTCTCGGGACTCCCCGACAGCGTCGAGCGCTTCCTCATCGGCCTCAGCCAGTTCGCCGCGGTGTTGCTCCCCGTGATCGTCGTGGTCGGGCTGCTCGCCCTCCGCCAGCGCCGGGCGCTGCTCGTAGTGGCGGTGGCCGGGAGCATCAGCGCGATCGCGGTCGCCGTCGTCGACCACTTCGTCAAGCACGAGAACCCCGCTCTCGAGGTCACCCGGGTCAGGACCAGCGCCTGGCTGCTCGGCTCGGCGTTCCCCAGCTCGCCCTACATCGCCGCTGCGGCCGCCGGCGCGACGATCCTGGGGCTGTTCGTGGGCCGCCGGTGGGGCCACGCGACATGGGTGGCGGTGGCCTTCATCGCGGCCTTCCGCCTCTTCGCCGGGGCGAACGTGCCCCTCGACATCGTGATCGCCGTCGGTGTCGGCTGGTTCGTCGGCACCGCGGTCTCCCTCGTCTTCGGCGCCCCGGACCACCGGCCCTCGGCCCACGAGGTGGCCGACGCGCTGGCCGGCTGCGGCCTGACAGTGGCGCGCTTGGTGCCGGCCGCGGTCGACGCGCGCGGCTCGACGCCGTGGTTCGCGACCACCACCGACGGCAGCCCGCTCTTCGTCAAGGCCTTGGGCCGCGACGAGCGCGACGCCGACCTGCTCTTCCGGATCTACCGCTTCCTCCGCCTGAAGAACGTCGGTGACCAGCGTCCGTTCGCGTCGCTGCGCCGGGCGGTGGAACACGAGGCGCTGGTGGCGCTCAAGGCCCGCGACTCGGGCGTCCGCACCCCCCGCGTCCGCAACGTCGCGTCGGTGGGTCCCGACGGGATGCTGCTCGCCTACGACGCCATCGAGGGGACCTCGAT
>JBKPRL010000135.1:0-8067 GCA_046734535.1 bacterium
ATCCGCCATGACACAAAACACCTATCCCGTGCGCGTGGAGGCACATCTCGACACCCCGCTGAGCCGTGGGCTGTGGCTGGTCAAGTGGCTCCTCGCCATCCCGCACTACATCGTGCTGTTCTTCCTGTGGATCGCGTTCGCCGTCGTGACCTTCATCGCGTTCTTCGCCATCCTCTTCACGGGGCGGTACCCGAAGGGCATGTTCGACTTCAACGTCGGCGTCCTGCGCTGGAGCTGGCGGGTCGGCTTCTACTCCTTCAGCGCGCTCGGCAGCGACCGGTACCCACCGTTCACGCTCGCCGCGGTCGACTACCCGGCCACGCTCGACGTCGCCCATCCCGACCAGCTGTCCCGAGGCCTGGTCCTCGTGAAGTGGTGGCTCCTGGCCATCCCCCACTACCTCGTCCTGTCGCTCATCGGCTCGGGCTGGTGGATGGGCTGGTGGGGCCGGGGCGAGGGGCGGTGGATGTACCGCGGCGGCTTCGGCCTGATCGGACTGCTCGTGCTCTTCGCCGGGGTCTCGCTGCTCTTCCGGGGCCGCTACCCCTCGGGCATCTTCGCGTTCGTCATGGGGCTCAACCGCTGGCTGTACCGCGTCGTCGCCTACGCCACGTTGATGACGGACACGTACCCGCCGTTCCGGCTCGACCAGGGCGGCGAGGAGCCGATCGCCGCGCCTCGTGCCCTGGCCGACCTGACGAACGGCGCGCCCGACAGCCCGCCGGCCGACCCGCTCACGAGCTGAACACGGCGTCGAGGGCCGGGACGCCGTCGACGCCGATCCGGCCCTCGTCCACCAGCTTCACGAGGTGGGCCAGCACGCTGCGGGCGGCCGCGGGGTGCAGCTCCTCCGGGACGGAGACATAGAGCTCGGCGACGATGTCGGGGATCCGGCCGACACCGCGCTGGACGCAGGCCAGCACCTGACGCTCCCGCTCGAGGCGGTGCTCCAGGTAGGCCTCGAGGTAGGGACGAGGGTCCGTGACCGGGCCGCCGTGGGTCGGCCACAGGACGGCGTCGTGCCGGCCCAGGACTAGGCGGAGGCTGTCGACGTAGGCCGTCATGTCGCCGTCGGGCGGCGCGATGACCGTCGTCGACCACCCCATCACGTGGTCGCCCGAGAACAGCGCCCGCTCCTCGGCCAGTGCGAAGCAGAGGTGGTTGGAGGTGTGGCCCGGGGTGTGGACCGCGCCGATCGTCCATCCGTCGCCGGCCACCACCTCCCCGTGGACCAGGCGGAGGTCCGGTGTGAACGCGAGGTCGATGGCTTCCTCGGAGACCACCTCGTCGTCGGGGTCGACGGCGCCGTGCGGCCCGAAGGCGAGCGTCGGTGCACCGGTCTCTTCGCGCAGCCAGGCCGCGAGTGGCGAGTGATCGGCGTGGCAGTGGGTCACGAAGATGTGCGTGACCCGCTCTCCGGCCAGCGCGGCGGAGAGGGCATCGCGGTGGGACTCGAGGACGGGGCCGGGGTCGACGACGGCGACGCGGCCATGACCGACGATGTAGGTGCCGGTGCCGCGGAAGGTGAACCTCGACGGGTTCTCGGCGACGACCCGGCGGATGTGGGGGCTCACCTGCTCGACCGCGCCGTAGCGCACCTCGAGCGGCGGGACGAAGGGGATGTCCGTCACGGCGGCGCGAGCATCAGTCGGGCGCAGGCGGCTCGGCGGGCGGGGGCGTCTCGCCGTCGCGCCCGCTCGCCGGGCCCTCCGCGGCCTCGGCCTCGGCCTCGGCCCGGGCCCGGTCGGCTCGGATCCGCCGCCGTCCCGGCGGTGGCTTCGCCGCGGTCAGGTGCGAATCGATCACCTCATGCGAGGGACCCCACTCGCTGAGGAAGCCCTGCACGGTCGCGCAGGCGGGCAGGGCCAGCACGGCGCCGACCGGTCCGAGCATGGCCGCGCCGGCGATCGCCGCGGTGAAGGCCACGGCCGGGTGCAGCTCGAGCGTCCGCGCCGTGATGCGGGGCGCGAACAGGTAGTTCTCGATCTGCTGGTACACGACGATGACGATCAGCACCCACAGTGCGCGGAGGGGATCGTCCAGCAGGGCGACGAGCACCGGCAACACCCCGGCCAGGTACGTGCCGATGACGGGCAGGAACTGGGAGACCAGGCCGACCCAGATGCCGAGCGCCACCGGGTACCGCAGCCCGATGACGGTGAACGCCGCGGTGTGGAAGATCGCCGACAGGAGTGCCAGCAACGCTCGCGAGTAGAGGTAGCCGCCGGTCTTGTCGATGGCCATCTCCCACGCGTGCAGCACCCGCTCCTGGCGGTCCGGTCGGAGCCGCCGGCAGATGACCCGCCGCAAGCGCGGCCCGTCGGCAACCATGTAGAAGGTCAGCAGCAGGATCGTCAGGACCTCGAGCAGCCCGCCGAGGAGCTGCGTGGTGAACGAGATGGTGTTGTTGGCCAGCGATCCGGCGAGCTTCCCCTTGTCGATCCGGTCGATGAGTTCGCCGAAGTCGAGGGACGTCGAGAAGTTGCGGTTGACGAAGTCCTGGACCTCCGTGATGCGCGACGGCAGGTCGTCGATGAAGTTGGCCACCTGACGGGCGATGAGCGCGCCGATCGCGCCGACGAAGAGCAGGGACACCACGAGGACCCCGAACAAGAAGGCCGCCGTCGCGACCCCCCGACGCCAGCCCCGCCGGGCCAGGAAGTTGACGCCTGGTTCGATGGCGAACGAGAGGAACAACGAGATGGCGAGGAGGAACAACAGGGTGTGCAACCGGGAGAACAGCCACCGTCCGACGAGCGTGGCGATGAAGCCCACCCAGAAGACGACGACCGCTCGGAGTACCCACCGCGGCATGGGCGCCGCGCCCTCGGCCGGCTCGATCCACGGCCGGTCCGCCCCCTCTGCGCCGTCCGGACGCGGCTCGACGGGCGGAACGGTGGCCACAGGCCGAGCGTAGATGCGGGTCTCCTCCGGCCCGGCGGACCCTCGGCCAGAAGCCGTGGTGCGGATCGCAGACCTGCCGACCGCTGCCATCGGCCCATGGCACCCGTTCGGTGGAGGAACTCCGTCCTGGTGCGGGCAACATGTCGGGGTGGAACAGGTGCGTCAGGCCGTCGCCGGTGCGATCCGGGCCCGCGTCGCCGGACCGTCCGGCCCCGACCACGCGCGCGAGCTCTTCGACTCGGACGGCCCCCGCTGGTTCGGACCCGACCGCCCGATCTGGCGGGTCCACGCCGATGCCTCCATCTTCGTCGGCGCGCTGCGGGCGCTCCTGCTCCAGAGCCTCCACCCGCTGGCGATGGCCGGTGTGGCCGACCACTCCGACTACCGCACCGACCCGTGGGGCCGGCTACAGCGGACCGCCCGCTTCCTTGCCGCCACGACCTACGGCACCGACGAGCAGGCCGCCCAGGCCTGCGCGACCGTGCGCCGCGTGCACCGACGGGTCCACGGCACCGCCCCGGACGGCCGCCCGTACGACGCCAACGATCCCCACCTGCTGACCTGGGTCCACATCGCGGAGGCCGACAGCTTTCTGTCGGCCTACCAGCGCTACGGCGCCCACCCCATGGATCCGGCCGAGCAGGACGCCTATGTCAGTGACCTCGCCCGCGTCGCCAGCGCCCTCGGCGTGCCAGACCCTCCCCGATCGGTTGCAGGACTGCGGGACCGGCTGGACGTCTACCGCCCGGAGCTCAGCGGGACGCCGGCTGCCCGCGAGGCCGCCCGCTTCTTGCTGCTGCAACCACCCGTGCCACTGGCGGCACGCGGGCCGTATGCGGTGCTCGGCGCCACCGCCGTCTCGCTGCTGCCGTGGTGGGGCAAGGTCATGCTCCGGATCCCACCGCTGCCGGTGACGGAGACCGTCGTCATCCGCCCGGCCGGCCGGGTCCTGGTCAACGCCATGCGGTGGGCGCTGAGCCCGGGCTCGCCCATGCGGGAGGCCCCGCGGGACGTGGCGGTGGGCTCGGGAAGCGGCACACTGACGACGTGAGCCAGCCGCCGTCCGACGACCCCGAGTCCGGGACCGAGGATCCCCGCGGCCCGCTGGACGAGCTCGACGACCTTCACGCCGCCTTGGGCGAGCTGGAGCAGGGTCCGCCCTTCGACGACGAGCCGGCCGCCCCGACCCCACCGACTCGCCGGCGGTCGATCGCGAGCTCCAGCGTCCTGGCCGCCGCCATGCTCGGCCTTCGCGACGCGCTGGAGGGCCCGAAGGAAGAGCTCATCGTCATCCAGGCCGAGGTGCCGGGCGAGCCGCCCGACATCGACCGCAACGGCCTCCACACCGAGCTCGAGGACGGCAGTCTCGCCGTCGGACCGCCGCTCGACGAGCTCAAGGACCAAGCCGCGGCCGCCCGTCGCAAGGCCAAGCGCCGCCATCGTCTGCGTCGCCTGTAGCTCACGCAGCTCCGTCTCGAAGGCGTCACGGATCTGCCCGCATCCCGGGCCGATCGATGACCGCCTCCGAGGGTGTCACCGATGTACCCGGACGCTCGACGCCGGACGCTGGCGCGTCCGCTCAGGCGAGGGCCGCGGTGACCGCCGCTGCGCCGACCGCGGCCTGGAGCGCGGGCGCGAGCTCGCCCCGGCCCTCGACCACGATCCGCTCCAGACCCAGCCAGCGCGCCATCAGTGCCAGCTCCTCGGCCAGCTCCTCGGCGGCCGGTGCATCAGGCACACCCGGCTCCAGGTAGGCGCCGCGGACCAGGAGCGAGGACGCGGCGCGCTCGGCCTTCAGGTCGACGCGGCCGACGATCTGGTCGCCGAGCAGGAACGGCAGCACGTAGTAGCCGAAACGCCGCTTTGCGGCTGGGGTGTAGATCTCGATCCGATAGTGGAACCCGAAGAGCTGCTCGACCCGGGGTCGCTCCCACACGAGTGAGTCGAACGGCGAGAGCAGCGCCCGGGCATGGACCGAGCGCGGGAGCTTGGTGTCGGGGTGGAGGTAGGCCGGCTCCCGCCACCCCTCGACCGTCGCGGGGACGAGCCGCCCGTCCTCGACCAGCTCGACCAGCAGCGGCCGGCAGATGGGGACGAGCTGGCGGTGGTAGCTGGCCAGGTCGCGCAGCGTGGCCACGCCGAGCGAGCGGGCCGCCTGCACGAGCAGCGCCTTCCGGGCGTCGGTCTCGGGCGGTGTCGGTAGCGCCAGGACGGCCGGCGGCAGCATCCGCTCGGGCAGGTCGTACAGCCGGGCGAAGTCGTTGACCCGCCGTCGGGCGGTGACGCGCCCGCTGTAGAACAGCCACTCCAGCGCCACCTTGGCGTGGTCCCAGTCCCACCAGGTCCCTTTGGGCACCGTCCGCTGCGAGAGGTCGCCGGCTACGACCGGTCCCCGCTCGACAACCATCTGGTAGATGGACTCGACGTAGCCCGGGCGCTCCTCGTTCATGCGGGCGACGCTGCGCCACGCGCCCTCCGCGGCACGCGCCATCTTCCAGCGGTAGAGCGGGTGGTGCTCGACCGGGATGAGCGAGGCCTCGTGCCCCCAGTACTCGAACACCTCGCCGTCGGCGGCGGCGCGGGGCAGCAGGTCCCGAGGATGAGGGCCGAGTCGTGCGAAGACGGGCAGCTCCTGCGAGCGCACCAGCACGTTCACCGAGTCGATCTGGATCAGGCCGACGCGGTCGAGCACGCGGCGCAGGTGGCGGCGGTCTACGCGGCCTCGGGGTCGGGGGTCCGCCAGCCCCTGCGCAGCGAGGCCGATGCGCCGGGCCTGGGCGAGGGAGAGCGAGAGCGGCGCCGCCACCGACGACGTGTGATCAGTCGGCTTCGGTGATGGACACCGACTCGATCACGACGTCCTCGCGCGGCCGGTCACCGCGATCGGTGCTCACCTTCTGCATCGCCTCGACGACGTCCATGCCCTTCACCACCTTGCCGAACAGCGAGTACTGCGGGGGTAGGCGTACGCCGTCGTTGCCGCTGATGATGAAGAACTGGCTGCCGTTGGTGTTCGGTCCGGCGTTGGCCATGGCCACCGAGCCGAGCTCGTACTGCCCGGCCTTCGGCAGCTCGTCGTCGAAGCGGTAGCCGGGACCGCCGCGGCCGGTGCCCGTCGGGTCACCGCCCTGGCACATGAACCCACCGATGATGCGGTGGAAGATCACGCCGTCGTAGTAGTGGTGCAAGGCCAGGAACACGAAGTTGTTGACGGTCTTGGGCGCCCGCACCGCATCGAGGGCGATGACGATGGTACCCAGGCTCGTCTCCATCGTGGCCGTGTAGCGCTTGGACGGATCGATGCCCATCTCGGGCCCGTCGGAGGGGAACTGCTGCTGCTTGGACGCGGAGCCGTCCATCGGGGGGAAGGGGTGCGGCATAGGCCGGCGACCCTACACGGGGCCTCGGCTGCTCCTCTGCGGTCAGGTCAGCGGGCGGAGGCACGAGCCGCTCGACCCGAGATCACCGCCGATCGAGAAGGTGACCGACGTGGCGTCAGGAGGCAGCGGCGCGGTGAACCACCACGAGGCTCCCTGGCTGGCGCCCGTCACCTCTGTCACACCCCGGTCGGGGACCACGGTGGCCTCGGGGCGCTCGGCGGGACCCCGACCGATCAACCACCACGTCCCGTCGACGAGCACGGAGGCGGCGGTCGGATCGACGTCGCCGACGGACAGCTCGCACCTCGGCGCCGACCCGCCCACCGACAGGCACAGCGCGCGGCCGCGGCCGATCTCGTGGCGGTGGACGCTGACCTGCATCCCGCCGACAGCGACCGCGTCGGTCGCCGGCCACGACGCCATCTGCGCCTGGCTCGCCTCGACAGCCCGCTCCCACTCGCTCGGGCCGACGTTCTCGAGCGATCGCAGGACGTCGGGCAGCTCGGCGGTCACCTCGTCGCCCGACGCCCACAGCCGGTGCGCGACGCCACCCTCGACCCAGGCATACGCCGTGATGCCGTACGCCGTCGTGTGCAGGACCGTCCTGTCGCCGATCCGGATGAGCTCGCCCGAGCCATCCAGCAACAGTCGCCACGACTCACGAACGTCGCCGGCGTAGGTCTCGATCCCCATCGACGGGATGGAGCTGTCGGACCCGACCCAGCTCGCGAAGCTGATCGTCCCGAGGTCCCGGGGGTCGGTGGCCAGGATCTCGGAGGTCAAAAGGAACTGACCGCCGGGCAGGTCGAAGGTCGTCGCGTTGGTGTCGCTACGGGGGACGAGCGCGTCCGCCGCAGCGATGGCCTCCCCGGCGGAGAGCCCGTGGGTCTGGAGCACGATCCGGGTCGGTCCGAAGCGGAACCACAGCAGGCCGTACCCGAGCGTCTGGTCCCGCCACCCGCCGTCGTCACCCCGGACCGTGACGGGCTCGAAGCCGACCGGCGGCGTGGAGCTGCCGCTGTCCTGCCAGGGGTCGACCGCCAGCCGGACCACCGCGCCGTCCGAGCGGGTGAACACCTGCGCCGTCATCGGCGGACCGAAGGGCTCACGGTCGGCTGCGTCGGCAGCCTCGGCCAGCACGAGTCCGGCGGGAACCGTCGCGGGCATGAGGTGCTGGCGGGGCGCGGCGACGGCGAGGGGTCCTGCCGTCACCTGGTCGCCCTCGGTGGTCCGCACGATCGACCCGACTACGACCGCGCCGGCGATCACCGCGGCGGCCGCGGCCAGGCCGGCGAGTGCGAACGTCCGCGGTCGGGTCCGACCCGTCCCCGGTGGCGTCGCACGATCGAGGATGGCGTCGAACAGCGGCGGCTCGGGCGTCGTCGCCACCTCGTCGGCCACCAACCGGCGGATCCTCTCATCCAACGTCGTCATGCAGCACCTTCCTCAGGCGGTCCTTGGCCCGCGCCAGCTGCCGGCGGACCGTGCCCTCCGTGACGTCCAGCACGGCCGCCACGTCGGGGATCGTCCGGTCCTCCCAGTAGGTCAGGAAGACGATGGCTCGTTGCTGCGGGCTGAGCTCGGCCAGCGCGGCCCGAACGTCGACGTCGGGGCCGCCGGGGACGTAGAGGCCCCCGCCCTCGAGCCGCGAGGCCCGCTGCTCCCGACCCTCCCGCCGGCGCCGGCGGCGCCGCTCGTCCGACGCCGCGTTGACCACCACCCGCATCAGGTAGGCACGCGGCTCGAGCACACCGCTCCACGAGCCCGAGCGCATGGCCCGGTT